>CAZWZD010000074.1:0-6611 GCA_964638235.1 uncultured Erysipelotrichales bacterium | reverse complement strand
AAGAAAAATGCATATGTTTTAGTTGAAACTCAAGATAGGGAAGCACCGATAATAGAAGGTTTAACTCCGATAGAAATAACAATAGGACAAAAGATAGATTTAAGTAAAGGAATAAAGATAACAGATGATCATGATGATGATCCTAAATTGACAATAGACGACTCTTCTTTAAATATAAACAAAGAAGGAGAGTATGTTGTTTATTATAGCGTTTCTGATAATTTTAATAATAGTACAACATATTCTAGAAAAGTAACTGTAAGATCAAAGTATAGTAACAAAGAAGCAACTAAAGATGGAATAAAAACTTGTTATTTAACATTTGATGATGGACCTTCATATAATACTCCAAAAGTATTAGAAATATTGAAAAAATATAATATTAAAGCAACTTTTTTTGTAACAGGAACGCATAGTGATAGTTATCAATATATGAAACAAATCGTAGAAGAAGGTCATACTATCGGATTGCATACCTATAGTCACGATTATGAAGAAATCTATACTTCGCTCGCTGCTTATATGAATGATTTACAAAAAATTAGTGAGTTAGTAAAACAACAAACAAGTGTTGAAACAAAGTATATTAGATTTCCTGGAGGTTCAAGCAATTTAGTTTCAAAGAAATATAATGTTGGTATTATGAAAAGACTAGCTAAGAAAGTTATAGATGAAGGATATCAATACTATGATTGGACTTGTGTTAATGGAGATGGAGAGAATATTAAAACAGTAAATGGATTAATAAGTAAAGCAAAAGAAGAAGTGGGAGATATAGAAGATATTATGTTTTTGATGCATGATGGAAGTAGTAATGATGCCACAATAAAAGCTTTGCCAACAATCATAGAATATTTAAAGAATAAAGGTTATGAATTTAAAGTAATTGATGAAACTTCCCCAACCTTTCATCATAGTATTCAAAATTAATCAATAAAAGGTTGATTAATTCATAAAATAATTGTATTCTTATTAATGTTGAAAAGAGGGAAAATAATGGAAGCTATAAAAGTAGTTAAATTTGGTGGTTCATCTTTAGCAGATGCTACACAATTTAAAAAAGTATATGATATTATTAAATCTGATTCTTCGAGAAGATATGTAGTACCTAGTGCTCCAGGGAAAAGATTTAGGGATGATACTAAGGTTACTGATTTATTGTATAAGGCTTATAATGCTGAAAGTGATATTGAATTTAAAACAACTTTTGAACAAATTAAATCTAGATATCAAGATATTATTGATGGGTTAAAACTTGATTTTAGTTTGAATAAGGAATTTGATGTTATTGAAAAAGCATTTAAGGAACATATTGGCGAAGATTATGCAGTAAGTAGAGGAGAATATTTAAATGGCATTTTGCTTGCTAGTTATTTAGGGTTTGATTTTATTGATTCTGCAAATGTTATTTATATTGATGAACATGGTAATTATGATTGTAAACAAACTGATAAGGTTTTAGCTGATGCATTGAGTAAGAGTGATTATGCTGTTGTGCCTGGATTTTATGGTTCTTTGAATGATGGAAGTCAAAAAATCAAAGCATTTTCAAGAGGAGGTTCTGATGTAACGGGATCTATTGTTGCAAAAAATGCTCATGCATCATTGTATGAAAATTGGACGGATGTTTCTGGTTTTTTAATTGCAGATCCAAGAATAGTTAAAAATCCAGATATTATTGAAACGATTACTTATCAAGAATTGAGAGAGTTATCTTATATGGGAGCTTCAGTATTGCATGAAAATTCAGTTTTTCCTGTAAGAAAAGAAGGAATTCCTATTAATATTAAAAATACAAATAAACCTGAAGATCCTGGTACATTGATTGTTGAAAGCACTTGTCATAAACCAAAACATATTATTACTGGATTAGCTGGAAAGCAAGGTTTTGCGACAGTTATGATTGAAAAAGATATGATGAATTCTGAAATTGGCTTTGGTAGAAGAGTATTGGAAGTATTTGAAAAGCAAGAATTATCGTTTGAACATATGCCTTCTGGAATTGATACTATGACTGTTGTGGTTAATACAGATGATTTTATTGTTAAGGAGCAAGAAATTTTATCTGCATTACATAGAGTGGTTCAACCTGACTCTATTGAATTAGAATCAGATTTAGCGTTGATTGCTGTTGTTGGAAGAGGAATGAAAGCCAGCCGAGGAGTTGCTGCCAGAGTGTTTAGTGCTTTGGCTAAACAGAATATTAATATTAAAATGATTGATCAGGGTTCTAGTGAGTTGAATATTATTATTGGTGTAAGAAATATTTACTTTAAGCCTGCAATTAAAGCGATTTATAATGAATTTATTAACGAATAATCACTAATTAGTGATTATTTTGTGCTTGGAGGAAAAATATGAATATTTTAGTTGTTGCACCTATTGCTAGGGATTATTTTAAAAGAGTAGAGGAAGAGTTTCCTGATTGTTCATTTATTTATTCAAAAGCTAATGAAGTTAGTGATGAAATGTTAAAAACATGTGATGTGATTGTTGGAAATCCTGATGTGAATATGAATATAAATAGAGAGAATATTAAAGCTATTTTATTGAATAGTGCAGGTAGTGATGATTATATTAAAGAGGGATTAATTTATAAGAAAACGATTTTGACTAATGCCAGTGGGACTTATGGTAAGGCGATTGCTGAACATACGATTGGAATGATTTTGGCTTTAAATAAGCATTTAGATGGGTATACTTTAAATAAACAGAAGCATTTATGGAAGGTTATTTCTGGTGGTAAAGAGCTTTATAACAGCGTGGTATTAATAGTGGGATTAGGTGATTTAGGATATGAAATAGCAAAAAGAATAAAAGCTTTTAAAACGCATGTTATTGCTGTAAAAAGAAGAAAAAGTTCAATACCTAACTGTGTTGATGAGTTATATACAATTGAACATTTAGATCAAGTATTGCCAAAAGCAGATTATGTTATTTGTGCTTTACCACAAAATAAATATACAATTCATATGTTTAATAAAGACAGATTTCTTGCTATGAAAAAGGATAGTGTTTTTATTAATATTGGAAGAGGTAGCGTTGTCAATACTAATGATTTAATTGATGTTTTAAAGCAAAATCATCTGTATGGAGTTGGCTTAGATGTATTGGAGGAAGAGCCTCTTAGTAAAGATAATGAATTGTGGAATATTGATAATGTCATGATTACACCTCATTGTTCTGGTGGATATGAATGGAATAGTACGAAGGAATATTATATTGATTTAGTTATTAGAAATATTCATCATTTAATGACTGGTGAAGCTTTAGAAAATGAAGTTGATTTTAAAACAGGGTATAGAAAAACTGTGAAGTTAAATTAATATCTGTTTTCACACTTTTATGTTTTTTGAATAAATTAAGGTAAGGAGTGTGAAAAAATGGATTTCTATGATAACTATGATAGACAGAGTAATCCTAAAATAGGAGAAATTATTTTATATACTGTAAAAAAGGGAGATAATCCTTATAGAATTGGACAGAACTTTAATACGGATTATAATTGGATTTTAGCAATGAATAATTTGGATAAGAACGATTATATTTATCCTAATCAGCAATTAATGATTCCAGTTGTTTTTCAAAATCAGAAACCTGGACCATTTCCTAGACCAATGCCACAGCCACCTAGACCACTAATGATGCCTAGGGAAATGGAACGTCAAGATTATGATATGTATTTTTAATGTATAAAATTTAAAAAATGATAAAAACTAATAATAAAGGAGGACATTATGAAAAGAGTTTTACTTTTATTATCGGTTTTGATGTTAATGGGATGCTCAGCTAATACTACTGAAGATAATTCAATATATAAAGATGGAACATATACAGCAACTGTTAATGGTTATGGTGGTGATTTTGAGATTACAGTTATTATTAAAGATGATAAGATTACTGATATAACTGTTGGAGAAAATGATGAAACACCGTCTATTGGAGGAGTTGCGATTGAACAATTGATTACAAATATGAAAGAAAAACAGAGTGATGATATTGAAATTGTTAGTGGAGCTACTAAAACATCTCAAGGTATGATTAATGCTTATCAGGATATTTTAAAACAAGCAAAGAATGAACAAAGGTAAAATTTGCCTTTGTTTTTTCTTTATTTTTTATAGAAAATAGTATATCATACTTTTACAGGAGGCAATATTATGCAGTTAAGAGTTAGTGGTGAAAGAAATATGACATTGCTAATGGATTTTTATGAATTAACAATGTCATATAATTATTTTAAATTAGGGAAAACAGAAGAAATTGTATATTTTGATATGTTTTATAGAAAAAATCCAGATAATGGTGGTTTTGTTTTATTTGCTGGATTGCAGCAGTTAATTGAATGTATTCAAGATATGAGATTTACTGATGTTGATATTGAATATTTAAGATCATTGAATCAATTTGATGAGGATTTTTTTGAATATTTAAGGAATTTTAAGTTTACTGGTACGATTTATTCAGTGAAGGAGGGAACACCAGTGTTTCCTTATGAACCATTAGTTACAGTAAAAGCTAAATTAATAGAAGCACAGTTGATTGAAACATTTTTATTAGTAACAATTAATCATCAGTCATTAATTGCAACAAAGGCTAATCGAATTGTGCAGGAAGCAAAAGGTAGACCTATAATGGAGTTTGGAGCAAGGCGTGCTCAAGGTTATGATGGATCCAATTATGGGGCAAGAGCTGCTTATATTGGTGGTGTAATGGGAACAGCAACAGTTATGGCTGGAAAAGAGTTTGGTATACCAGTATTAGGAACTATGGCTCATTCATTTGTACAATCTTTTGATAGTGAATATGAAGCATTTAAAGCATATGCAGAAGTTTATCCTGATAATTGTGTTTTGTTAGTTGATACTTACGATACATTAAAAAGTGGAGTTCCTAATGCGATTAGAGTAGCAAAAGATGTTTTAAAACCTATGGGTAAAAGTTTAAAAGGTATAAGATTGGATAGTGGAGATATTGCTTATTTAACAAAGAAAGCAAGAATGATGTTAGATGTAGCAGGATGTACGGATTGTAAAATTACTGTATCAAATTCTTTAGATGAATATTTAATTAGATCTATTTTAGAACAAGGAGCTTGTATTGATTCGTTTGGTGTTGGAGAAAATCTTATTGTATCTAAATCTTCACCTGTATTTGGTGGTGTTTATAAATTAGTTGCATTGGAAAAAGAGGGTAAAATCATTCCAAAAATAAAAATTTCAGAAAATGTTGAAAAGATAACAAATCCAGGATATAAGAAAGTTTATCGTCTTATTGAAAAAGAAACAAACAAAGCAATTGCTGATATTATTGCATTTAGTGATGAAGTATTGGATAATAATGAAGATTTAACAATTTATCATCAAAATAATGCTTGGAAGAATAAAACATTATATGGAGGAACATATGATATAATACCTTTGCAAACAAAGATTTTTGATAATGGACAGTGTGTGTATCCACAATATTCATTAGAAGAAATTAGAGAGTATTCAAAGCAGCAGAAAGATTTACTTTGGGATGAGTTGTTCCGTTTAGAATATCCACATACATATTATGTTGATTTGACTAAGAAATTATTAGATTTTAAATTAAAGATGTTAGCGGAAAAAAGAGGGGAATAAATGGTAATTACAATTGTTGGTTTAGGTGTTGTTGGTGGAAGTTTTGTAAAAGCTTTGAAAGGAATGGGGCATGAAGTTTATGGAATTGACACTGATGAAAATACACTTAAGATTGCAAAAGAAGAAGGTTATATTATTGAAGGGTATACTGAAGGAAAAGAAATTTTAGAAAAAAGTGATTTTGTTATGATTTGTTTATATCCTTCCTTGATCTTAGAATTTATAAAAAATAATAAATTTAAAAAGGGAGCAATCGTTAGTGATGTTGTAGGAATTAAGTCATATTTTTTAAATCATGTATTGGAATTGATAGATGATGATATAGAATATGTAAGTGGACATCCCATGGCTGGTAGAGAAAAGAAAGGTTTTGCTTATGCCAGCAAAGAAGTTTTTCAGGGAGCAAATTATATTATAGTTCAGCATGAAAAAAACAAACCCGAAACAATAGCATTTATGCAGGATTTTGTTTCAAAACTGGGATTTAAGAGCGTTAAGATTTTATCGCCGTATGATCATGATGAAATTATATCGTTCACATCACAGTTACCCCATGTTATTGCTGTATCTTTGATAAATAGTGATCAGCAGAAATATGATACTGGTAAATATATTGGAGATTCTTATCGTGATTTAACAAGAATTGCTAATATCAACGAAGATTTATGGAGTGAATTGTTTTTGAATAATAAGAAGTTTTTGCTTCAATCTATAAATAATTTTGAAGAGAAAATGGAAATAATGAAAAAAGCAATTATTAATGATGATCAAGATACATTAAAAAAAATGTTCATTGAAGCAACATATCGTAGAGAACACCTAGAAAAGTAATCTTTTCTAGGTGTGATTTTATATTGAGAACAAATGAACAAAAGCCAGAATTACAAGCAGAAACTGGAAATAAGCTGAAATAATTTTAATTCATCTAAAACAGCTGTTCAGCAGGAAGATATCCAAGTATCTTCCTTTTCTTTTGATTGATTTTGT
>CAZWZD010000073.1:0-6611 GCA_964638235.1 uncultured Erysipelotrichales bacterium | reverse complement strand
TGACAAATGTTGTACGACCATTCATTAGCTTATCCATACCATCTTGTACTAATTTTTCTGTACGTGAATCAATAGAAGATGTTGCTTCATCAAGGATTAATGCAGGAGGATTAGCAACCGCTGCTCTTGCGATAGCTAATAACTGTCTTTGACCTTGTGAAAGATTTGCTCCATCACCAGTTAACATTGTCTGATATCCATTTGGTAAATGCCTAATAAAACCATCAGCATTTGCTAATTTTGCAGCATCTATACATTCTTCATCAGTTGCATCTAAACGACCATAACGAATATTATCCATAACAGTACCTGTAAATAAATGTGTATCTTGTAATACGATTCCTAAAGATCTTCTTAAATCAGCTTTCTTAATTAACTTAATATCAATGCCATCATAAACAATACTTCCTCTTTGAATATCATAAAATCTATTAATCAAATTAGTAATTGTTGTTTTCCCAGCACCAGTAGCACCAACAAAGGCAATCTTTTCACCCTGATTAGCATATAAATTAATATCATGCAAAACCATTTTATCATCATTATAACCAAAATCAACATTTTCTAAAAAGATTGTTCCTGTCATTTCAATAAGCTCTACATTCCCATCAGGACGAGGATGCCTCCAAGCCCAATGTCCTGTTCTTTCCGTAGTTTCGACAAGTTCATCATTTTCTATTTTTATATTACACAATGTAACAATTCCTTGATCATCTTCACTTTCTTGATCCAATAAATCAAATATTCTTTGAGCACCTGCCTGAGCCATCGCTATAGCATTGATTTGCATTGAAACTTGTCCAATTGGATTATTAAAATTCTTATTTAAAGTCATAAATGAAATTAATGTACCAATTGTTAAATTATAATTACCAGATAAAGCCATTATCGCACCAACAATAGCACATAAAATATAAGATATATTTCCAGTTTGAATAGTTACTGGCATTAATACATTCGCAAATTTGTTAGCTTGATAAGCAGTATTTCGTAAATTCTCATTAATTTCTCTAAACTCATCAATAACTTTATCTTCATGATTAAAAACCTTTACAACCTTTTGTCCAGAAATCATTTCTTCGATAAAACCATTAACTTTACCAATTTCCTTTTGTTGTTTTATAAAATAACGGCTAGACATTCTTCCAACAGAACGTGAAATAAACAATATTACACATAACATTACTACACTTAAAACAGTTAGTGGAATATTAAGAGTCAACATTGATATAAAAACAGTTACAACAGTAATTGAACTTGATACAAGTTGTGGTAAAGATTGGCTAATTAATTGTCTTAAAGTATCGATATCATTAGTATAGATAGACATAATATCACCATGAGTATTTGTATCAAAATAGCGAATTGGCAATGATTCCATATGAGCAAACATTTCAATTCTCAAATCTTTTAAAAAACCTTGAGTAACAGTTACCATGATTCTTTGATAAGCATAAGAAAAACCAACACCTAGTACAAAGATACAAAACATACGTATTAAAGCCTGAAACAAACCAGAAAATTCAGGAGAAGCACTACCTATTAATGGTAGAATATAATCATCAATTAATGTTTGCATGAATAAAGTTCCTTGTACTGTACATATAGCCTGCCCAACAATACAAACAAAAACAATAAGACAATGAATACCATAACGCTGAAAAACCTTTTTCAATAATCTTCCTAAAACATTTTGTTTTTTACTCATTATGCTTCCTCCTTTCCTTTTGTTTGAGTTTCATAAACAGTTTGATAGATTTCATTTGTTTCTAATAAACGCTCATGAGTATCAAAACCATTAACTTTACCATCTTCTAGCACAATAATTCTATCAGCATTTTGTACAGAAGAAATACGTTGAGAAATTATAATTTTTGTTGTATCAGGAATACGTTCATTAAATGATTTCTGTATAGAAGCATCAGTAGCAGTATCCACAGCACTTGTTGAATCATCTAAAATTAATATCTTAGGTTTCTTCAATAACGCTCTAGCAATACATAATCTTTGTTTTTGTCCACCAGAAACATTTGTTCCACCTTGTTCAATATATGTGTTATAGCCATCAGGGAATTCATTAATAAATTCATCAGCACAAGCTAAATGACAAGCTTCCTGACATTCCTCTAATGTTGCATTTTCATTTCCCCATCTTAAGTTTTCTAAGATTGTTCCAGAAAATAAAACATTATTTTGTAATACAACTGCAACTTCATCACGCAATGTTACAAGATCATATTTTCTAACGTCCTGATCTCCAACACATACACTACCTTCATCAACATCATAAAGGCGACTAATCAAATTAACTAAACTACTCTTTGCACTACCTGTTCCACCAATAATACCAATTGTTTCACCAGATAAGATATGCAAGTCAATATCTTTTAATACTGGTTCACCAGTTCCATGTTTATAAGAAAAATCTACATGATTAAAATCTATTTTTCCACTTGTTACATTTGTCAAAGCATTTTCTGGTGATACTAAATCAGATTGTTCATTAATAACTGCACTAATACGTTTTCCAGATGCCAATGACATTGTAATCATAACAAATGCCATTGATAACATCATTAATGCCATTAAAATATTCATAGTATAGCTAAATAAACTTGTTAATTGTCCAGTTGTTAATGATCCTCCAACAACACTCTTTGCTCCAAACCAAGATAATAATAATATACAAGAATAAACTGCAGCCATCATAGCCGGATTATTAAAAGCTAATACACTTTCAGCCTTTACAAATAATTTATAAATATTACCTGCTGCTTTCTCGAACTTTTCATTCTCATATTTTTCTCTTACGAAAGATTTAACAACTCTCATTCCAACAACATTTTCTTGTACACTTTCGTTTAAATCATCATATTTTGGAAATGCTTGATTAAAATATCTTGTAGAAAGTATCATAATCGTTCCCAATATAACAACTAAGAAACAAATAGCACCAACAAAAATAAGACTCAATTCAAAATTAATCATAAATGCCATAGTTAATGCACAAATTAAATTCATTGGTGCACGAATACACATACGAATAATCATTTGATAAGCATTTTGAACATTTGTTACATCCGTTGTTAAACGTGTTACTAATCCAGCAGTACTATACTTATCAATATTAGAAAAAGAATATGTTTGAATATGGGTATACATAGCATCTCTTAAATTAGCTGCAAATCCAGTTGAAGCCATAGCAGCATATTTTCCTGCTAAAAAACCTGATGATAATGTTCCAATAACCAAAATAAACATAATAATACCATATCGAATAATAGCATTCATATTTTCTGCTTGTATTCCATTATCAATAATCTTAGCCATCATAAATGGAATCAAAATTTCTAAAACAACTTCAATAATTACAAAAAGTATTGTTAATAGTGAAGCTTTTTTATATTGTTTGACCTCTTTTATCAATGTTTTGATCATATAATCCCTTCTTTCATAAATTTTTAATAACCTTTTTTAATAACTTTCTTAACTCAACTTTTTCTTGATCATTTAAAACAGAAAAAATCTCAGTATCATTTCTATCTAATTCACTTCTAATCTTTTCATCAACACCCTTAGCTTTATCAGTTGATTCAATGATTTTATACCTCGCATCCTTAACTGATGCTTTTCTAACAATAAATCCTTTTGTTTCCAAACGATTTAATACTCCGGTTACTGTAGGATTAGAAATATTAAAAAATCTTTCTATTTCCCTTTGAGTAACTTCATGATCTTTAGACTTTACAAGAAAAACAATAATATCGCATTGTGCCCTTGTTAAATCATGCTTTCTAACAACTTCATTAATACGGTTCTCATACTTTAAATTAATCTTTTTTAATAAAACACCAAATCTTTCTTCTAAATCCAAATAATCACCTCCTATTTCAGTAAGCAATATATAGTTTGCTATATAATATAGCATAACTATATAATAATGTCAATACTATACATAAAAAGGAACTCATAACGAGTTCCTTAAATACTATTTTATCCTAAATTTTCAATCATAGCTTTATAAGAATCAACTTGTAAAGATGCTCCACCTACTAATGCTCCATCAATATCAGGTTGTTCTAATAATGTTTTAACCCCTTCAGGTTTTACTGATCCACCATATTGAATTCTAACTTTATCAGCTACTTCTTGTCCATATAAATCAGCAACTACAGTTCTAATGTATGCACAAACATCTTGAGCAATTTCATTAGTTGCAGTTTTTCCAGTTCCAATTGCCCATACAGGTTCATAAGCAATAACAACTCTTTCAGCGCATTTTGGACATACATCTTTAAATGCTGCTACAGTCTGAGTTTTAACAACATCTTTAGTAACACCAGCTTCGTATTGTTCTAAAGTTTCACCAACACATACGATTGGAGTTAAATCATTCTTTAAAACTTGTAACATTTTAGCATTAACTGTTTCATCAGTTTCACCAAAATATTGTCTTCTTTCACTATGTCCTAAAATAACCCATTCAATTCCAATTTCTTTTAACATTTCAACACTTACTTCACCAGTATATGCACCACTATCTTTAAAATGACAGTTTTGAGCAGCAACTAATAATTTATTAGCACTAGCTTTTGCAGTTTGTAATGCTAAATATGGAGTAGCAATTCCCCAATCAGCAGATTCGCTAACTGCTGGATCTACAGCTTCAACAAATGCTTTTGTATCAGCAATTGTTTTATTCATTTTCCAGTTTCCTACAATTATTGGTTTTCTCATTATTTTCATTCTCCCTATATATTATTTATCATCGATTGCAGCAATACCAGGTAAAACTTTACCTTCCATGTATTCTAATGAAGCTCCACCACCAGTAGAAATATGAGATACTTTATCAGCATATCCTAACTTCATAACAGCAGCAGCACTATCTCCACCACCGATAATAGTATTAGCTTCTGGTAAATTAGCTAAAGCTTCGCATACAGAAATTGTTCCTTTAGCAAATGTATCCATTTCAAATACACCCATTGGTCCATTCCAAATAACTGTCTTAGCACCATCTAATGCAGCTTTAATATTTTCAACTGATTTAGGTCCAATATCTAATCCCATGTATCCATCAGGAATATCTCCTTCAACAACTTTGATATCTCCTTCTTCAGAGAATGCATTATTAATTACAGTATCAACTGGTAATAATAACTTATCTCCAGCTTTTTCCATTAATTCTTTTGCTACTGGAATTCTATCTTCTTCAAGTAAAGAAGTTCCAACAGTTAATCCTTTAGCAGCATTAAATGTATAAGCCATTCCACCACCAACGATAACTTTATCAGCAATCTTTAATAAATTTTCAATAACTAAAATCTTATCAGATACTTTAGCTCCACCTAAAATAGCAACCATAGGTCTTTCAGGATTACTTACAGCTTTTCCGATATATGCGATTTCTTTTTCAACTAAGAATCCAGCAGCAGATGGTAAATGAGCAGGAATTCCAGCAGTAGAAGCATGAGCTCTATGTACAGAACCAAATGCATCTTCAACAAATACATCTCCCAAAGAAGCCCAATAAGCACCTAATTCAGGATCATTTTTACTTTCACCTTTTTCATAACGAGTATTTTGTACTAAAATAACTTGTCCATTATCAGCAGCTTTAACAGCATCTTCTAATTCAGCTCCTCTAGTACAATCTACAAACTTAACATCAACTCCTAATAATTCAGAAAGTCTAGGAGCAACAACAGCTAAATTATTCTTAGCCTTATCTTCTTCAGTTTTAACTTTCCCTAAATGTGAGAATAATACAACTGCTTTAGGTTTTTGTTCTAACAAATATTTTAAAGTTGGTAAAGCAGCGACAATACGATTGTCATTTGTAATTTCTCCAGTTTCTTTGTCTCTTGGTACGTTGAAGTCTACACGAACTAATACAGTTTTTCCTGCAACTTCAATATCTCTAATTGTTTTTTTGTCCATTTTAACATTCCTCCATGTGTAAATTATAACATTCTCAAACACACTTTTCAATTAATTTCATATGATAATATTAAGGTGATTAATGATGTATACCAATGTTTCTATCAGCAATTCTCATATAAAAGAAATTATTGACAAAAATTCAACTATTATAGACTTAAGAGATCCATCAGAATATAATAAAATGCACATAAAAACATCTATCAATATTCCTTTATCACTATTTGAATACAACAAAGCCTCTCTTTCAAAAACAAAGCCTATATATCTAATATGCCACTATGGACAGGCTTCTAAACAGCTTGCAAAAACATTAAGAAGCGAAGGATATAATACCTATAGTATTCAAGGAGGTATGTACGATCTAACTCATTCATTCAATAACTCATACTACTAAATCTCAATGCTTATATAAAAATTGCTGTATTACCATATGAGTATAGAAAAGGAAATTTCCCTTTTCTATATCATGTGCTGATATTTAAATTGTTCATTCGGTGGTATCTTTAAAGCATCCATCGCTTGCTTTGCAGTTAAATTCATCGTTTCCATTAAATTATTAATGCTATCTAAAAGCGTTTTCTCTTTTCCCTCTCTCATTCCCATTCTTTTGCCATCATCTTTCGCCTGTGCTATTGCATACCTTGTTCTTAAATCTTCTCTTAATG
>CAZWZD010000072.1:0-6664 GCA_964638235.1 uncultured Erysipelotrichales bacterium | reverse complement strand
TATTTTCTTAAATTTTCTACAAAATTATTCTTTTTATCTAAACCATCTACTTTTCTGCTTCCATCCAATGGACCAGTAGGACTACTTGTTAAAAAAACTACCATTTATTTTTACTCCTTTTAAGCTTTCATCAAAAATGTTTTATAAGCCAAATACGCTTCATAAACATCAACTTTACTTACTATTTCGCTAGGAGCATGCATACTTAATACAGCAACTCCAGCATCAATTACATTCATATTATAATTTCCTAAGATATAGGCAATAGTACCGCCACCACCTTGATCAACTTTACCAAGCTCAGCAGTTTGATAATGAATAGATGCTTCATCTAAAATATTTCTAATTGTTGCCATAAATTCGGGTTGGGCATCATTGCTTCCTGATTTGCCTCTAGAACCTGTATATTTATTAAAAACAATACCATTTCCTAAATAAGCAGAATTCTTTTTATCATTTACGTTAACATATAAAGGATCAACACCAGCAGATACATCACTTGATAACATTTTAGAATTTGTAAGTGCTAATCTTGTTTGTACAAAACTATCAATTCCATTTTTGTATAGAAGTTGAGCAATTGTATTTTCAAAAAATAATGAGTGAGCTCCCGTAGCTCCAACACTGCCAATTTCTTCTTTATCAACTAAAATAACACAACTTGTATATTCGCATACATCAATATCTAGAATTGCTTTTAAAGAGGTATATGCACAGACTCTATCATCATGTCCATATCCTAATATCATGCTTCTATCAATACCATAATCTCTAGCTTTGCCACTAGGAACAACTTCTATTTCAGCACTTAAAAAATCTTCTTCTTCAATATCATATTTATTTTTTAAGATTTTTAAGATATTTTCTTTTACAGGATTTTTTGTTTCATCAGTTGATGGAATACTTCCTATAGTTAAATCCAAATCTTCTCCTTCAACAACTTTTGTAGCTTTCTTTTCCATTTGAGTAGCTGATAAATGGATAAGCAATTCGTTAATTCCTACAACTGGATCGCTTTCATCTTCACCAATGACAATATCTTTTGTTTCACCATTTTTTTTAACAACGACACCATGAAGGGCTAAAGGAATTGTTGTCCATTGATATTTCTTAATACCACCATAATAATGTGTATCCATTAATGCAAATCCTTCTGATTCATATAATGGATTTTGTTTTAAATCTAATCTAGGAGAATCAATATGTGCTCCTAGTATTCTTAAACCATCACTTAAAGGTTTTTTTCCTATAATAAATAGTGCGATATTTTTATCTTTGTTTATTACATAGACTTTATCACCTGGGTTTAATCTGTCGTACTCTTCAATCGCTTTAAAACCATTTTTTCTAGCAATGGTAATTGCTTCTTTAACACATTCTCTTTCTGTTTTACCATTAGACAAAAATTGTTTGTAGCCTTCATTGAATTGAAAAACATCTTTTATTGTATTTTCATCATATTTTTTCCAAGCATTACTTGCATACATTTGTTAATTCCTCCTTTAATAATAGTATTTTACTAAAATGTGGTGTTTTAGTACAGTTATTTGATTAATTTTTTTATTTGGCATAAGTGATTATTAAAGATATAATAAATATAAAGAAAAATCATTAATGTTACTAATGAAGATGATGTGGTTGATGAAAGTAATTAAAGATGGATTAGAATTTAGGAGGTAATAGAAATGGAGGAATATCGTTTTCCTGAAGGTTTTCTTTGGGGTGGAGCTTCTGCTGATAGTCAGTATGAAGGAGGTTTTAATGAAGGTGGTAGAGGATTAGCTTCTACTGATTTTGTGAGTGATGGCAGTCATGATAGAGCAAGGCAAGTTACGTACAAATTAAATGATACAGTTGGATCATGTGATTTTAAATCAGATATGCCTGAAGGAGCAGTTGGTTATTTGGATAAGGATACTTATTATCCTGCCCATCAGGCGGTTGATTTTTATCATCATTATAAAGAAGATATAGCGCTATTTAAGGAGATGGGGTTTGATATTTATCGTTTTTCTGTTTGCTGGACAAGAATTTTTCCTACTGGATTAGAAGATAAGCCTAATGAAGATGGATTAAAATTCTATGAAAATGTTATTGATGAATTGATAAAAAATGATATTCAGCCTTTAGTGACAATATGTCATGATCAAATTCCTGCTTTTTTAGCGGATCATTATGATGGATGGTCATCAAGAATAACTATTGATGCGTATTTAAAACTTTGTAAAGTTCTGTTTGAAAGGTTTAAAGGTAAAGTAAAATATTGGTTAACGTTTAATGAATTGAATGTTTGTAAGGGATATGCACAATTGGGAGTACATTCAACTGAGCCTCAATCACATTATCAGGCTATGCATCATATTTTTGTTGCGAGTGCGTATGCAGTAAAAATGGCACATGAAATAATGGATGATTGTATGGTAGGGAATATGTATGCTGCTAGTGCATTGTATCCTTTAACGTGTAAACCAGAAGATATGTTAGCACATATGGAAACTAGGAGATTAACATATTATTATAGTGATGTTATGTTAAAGGGAAAATATCCTTCATATGCAAAAAAGATGTGGGGAAAATGGAATATAACTATAAAGATGGAAAAGGATGATGAAGCAATATTAGCGTCTTATCCACTAGATTTTTGTGGTTTTTCTTATTATCGTTCTACAACTGTGAATAAGGATAGTAAAATAAGTCCAATTGGTTTATGTATGGATGTTAATCCTTATTTGAAATCTACACCTTGGGGTTGGCCATTAGATCCTAAAGGTTTAAGATATGTATTAAATGAGTTATATGATCGTTATGATAAGCCTGTTATGATTGTAGAAAATGGTTTAGGAGAAATAGATAAATTTGAAAATGATACTGTTATTGATGATTATCGTATTGATTATTTAAGAGAACATTTTATCAATATGCATGATGCTATTTATAAGGATGGTGTTGAATTGTTAGGATATACAATGTGGGCACCTATTGATTTGGTATCAATGAGTACTGGTGAGATGAAAAAGAGATATGGTTTTGTTTATGTGGATATGGATGATAAGGGGAATGGAAGTAAGAAGCGTTATAAGAAAAAATCTTTTTATTGGATAAAGAAGGTATATGAGTCCAATGGTGGATGTTTATAGAGCACTTTGATAAATTATCAAAGTGTTTTTTGAATTTGGAAATGATTTAAAAAAATTTTATAGATGAATATTATTTGTTTAATTATTATTTTTTTTATGTTATTATATAATTAGTATTTTAAAGGAGAATTACGTATGAAAGATATCTATGCAACATTGGACATAGGAAGTGCTACAATTAAATTACTAGTTGGAGAAACAGTAAGTGCAAATATAAATATTCTATTTTCAAAGAAAATCATTAGTCATGGTATTGTTAAGGGACGAGTTGAGGATATGAATGCTCTTGTGGAAGATATTAAATCTTTAATTGATGAGGCTAATGATGTTTTGGAAACATCAATTACAAGTGTGGCTTTATGTATCCCATCTGTACATGCTAGAATTTATCAGAGTGATGGAATAACGAAAGTTAATTCTCCGAATGATAAAATTACTAGTGATGATGTGATTAGAGCTTTAAAATTATCGACAAGATTTGAAATGAATAGTGATGAAGAAGTGGTTTCAGTGATTCCTATTGATTATCATTTAGATACAAAAATAATTAATAAGAGTCCTGTTGGTATGAAGTCAGCATCATTGAAGGTTGATACTTTGATTATAACAACTAAAAGAGATTATTTTTACAATTATGTGATTGCTGTTGAGAAGGCAGGAGTCGAGGTGTTGGATGTTACTATTAATTCATTTGCTTGTGCTAAAGAAGCTTTTGACGAGGTTTATCTTCAGGAAGGTGCAATATTGATTGATATTGGATTTAGAAGTTCAACTGTTGCTTTTTTTGAGGAAGGATATTTAAAATATCTTGCACAAGCACCTGTTGGTGGTTATGATTTGACAAGAAAGATTGCTTCTTCATGGAAAATCGTCATGGATAAAGCTGAAGTATATAAAGTAAAGTATGGTACTTGTGATTTGAGTGTTGGTGATGAGGATGTAATACATACAACGAAATTGAAAGATAAAGAAATGAGATATACTCAAAAAAATTTAGCTAGTGAACTTGAAAAAGGTGTTAGAGAGATTATGGAGGTCATTAAAACAAAAATTGATGTTATAAATGATGGACGTAATTATGAGACTATTATTGTTGGTGGTGGAGGAGAATTGCCAATGATGGATAAGATAGCTAGTGAAGTGTTAGGTTCGGTTGTAAGAAGTTATCGACCTGAAACAATAGGTGCTAGAGATATGTCTTTTGTATCTTGCTTGGGAATGATGTATTACTTGAATGATCGTAATTTGATTTTAGGAAAGTTAGAGCCTTCTGTTGTTTTGCCTGATATTTCTAACACGATGAGTGTAAGATTTAAAGGATTGACAAAAACAAAAGTTTCAGAAAAGAAACAGAGTAGTGGAAAGTTGTCTAAATTTTTTGAGAATATATTTAATGAAGAATAAAATATAAAAAAGGTGAGGTAAGAATATGGATACAAATATGGATTTTATGCAAGTAGCTAATATTAAAGTTGTTGGTGTTGGTGGTGGAGGATGTAATGCCATCAAAAATATGATTCAAGAAGATGTTCAAGGAGTGGATTTTTATATTGCGAATACTGATGCACAAGTTTTAAATGGTATTGATTCTCCAAATAAGATTATTTTAGGAAGAGATTTGACTCATGGTTTGGGTGCGGGTGGAAATCCTGAAGTGGGTAGAAAGGCTGCGTTAGAAACAGAAAATGATATTAGAGAAGCTTTGACTGGAGCAAATATGGTATTTATTGCTGCTGGTATGGGTGGTGGTACTGGTACAGGTGCTGCTCCTATTATTGCAAAGATTGCTAGAGATATGGGCGCTCTTACTGTTGCTGTTGTTACTTCACCATTTACTTTTGAAGGACCAAAGAGAATGCGTCAAGCCTTATCTGGTTTAGCAGAACTTAGAGAAAATGTTGATTCTATTATAGTTGTTTCTAATGATAGATTATTAGATGCGATTGGTGGTCGTCCAATGTCTGAAGCTTTTAAAGAGGCGGATAATGTATTGCGTCAAGGCGTACAAACAATTACTGATTTGATTGCAACTCCTTGTGTTATTAATTTGGATTTTGCTGATGTTTCTTCTATAATGAAGAATAGAGGAAATGCTTTGATTGGTATCGGTATGAGTGATGGTGATGATAAGGCTGAAGAAGCTGCTAAAAGAGCAATTTCATCTCCATTGTTGGATGTTTCAATTGCTGGTGCCAAAGATGCAATTGTTAATGTAACTGGGGGTTCTAATATTACTTTGTATGATGCAAATAAAGCATTGGCTACTATTAGAGAAGCAGTAGGAAATGATGTTAATACAATACTTGGTGTACATATTAATGAACAGTTTGATGATCAAATTATAGTTACAATTATTGCTACTGGTTTTGAAGAAGAAAAAGAAGAGGAACAGGTTGTTAATACAGCTCCGAAAGCTCAACAATCTGTTATTAATAAAACATATGAATCTAAGGTGAAAATTGATGAGGTACAACAATCTATAAATGATGATGATTTTGATGATGATGTACCAAGATTTTTAAAGCATAGAAAAATTTAAAGGCTAACATATGTTAGCTTTTCTTTTAAAGGAGGGAAAATATGAAAAAATTAGGTTTTATTGGTATGGGCAATATGGCGGGAGCAATTTTATTGGGTGCTCTAAAAAGTGGATTTATCAAAGAAAATGAAATTATTGTTTATGATATAAATATCAGACAATTAGAAAAATTAAATGATTTTAATATTGCAAAAGCAAAAAGTGAAGAAGAAGTTGTTGAAAATAGTGAAATGATTTTTATTGGTGTTAAACCACAAGTGGTAGAGAAAGTGATATTACCTATTAAAGAGAAATTAGAAAATAAAGCAATTATTTCTATTGTGCTAAGTTATGATTTTAATAAATATAATGAAATATTAAGTTCATCAACAAGACATATTTTTGTAATGCCTAACACTCCAGCATTGGTAAATGAAGGAATGAGTCTTATTGAGCAAAATCATTCATTGAATGACAATGAATTTGAATTTGTAAAAAACTTATTTACGTCAATTGGTAAAGTAGAAATTATCCCTAGTCATTTAATGCCAGTAGGAGGGGCATTAAGCGGTTGTGGCCCTGCTTATATATATATGGTTATAGAAGCAATGGCCGATGGAGCTGTTAAAGAAGGTATGCCAAGAGATATAGCTTATAGATTAGCAAGTCAAACAGTTTTAGGAGCAGGTAAAATGCAAAATCAAACACAGGTGCATCCGGGAATATTAAAAGATAATGTTTGTTCACCAGGAGGGACTACGATAAAAGGTGTAGCTGAATTAGAAAAAGGTGGATTAAGAAGTATATTTATTAAGGCAATTGAAAGTGGAGTAAAGAAATAATTATAATCTTTCAAACAATAATCAAAAAAGGCTTCCTGAACAAGAGGGGGCCTTTTTTAGTGAAGAGAAGGCTAGCCTTTTCCTACAAACCTTAATTCCAGTTTCATTTTACAAGTTACTATTCACAGCCTCTTAAAGATATAAGCGACTAATTATTTTGATTAGAA
>CAZWZD010000071.1:0-6751 GCA_964638235.1 uncultured Erysipelotrichales bacterium | reverse complement strand
CAATTATAAATCTTATTTTTTAGGAGTTAAATCTCCTCACTTATTCTACACTACCAAGCAAATAAAAAAGAAGACAAATTATTCTTCATCTTCTTTAACTTCATTAGTATTTTCAACTGTACTTTCTAAAACCTCATCAGGTGCTTCTACTTCATCTTCTATATGATCAGCCAATAATTGATCTTCTAATACTTCCATTGGTTCATCATCATTATAATTTGTTGTTAAATCAAAATCAACATTAGAATAATTTTTTGCTCCTGTACCAGCAGGGATTAACTTACCAATTATAACGTTTTCTTTTAATCCTTGTAATCTATCAACCTTACCTTTAATAGCAGCATCTGTTAAAATTCTTGTTGTTTCTTGGAATGATGCAGCTGATAAGAACGAATCAGTTTCAAGGGAAGCCTTAGTTATACCAAGTAAGATTGGTCTACCTGTTGCAGGTTTCTTACCTTGTAAAATAACTTCCTTATTAGCTTCTGTAAATTCACTAATTGAAATTAATGAACCTGGTAGAATATCAGTATCTCCACCATCAGAAATTCTTATCTTAGATATCATTCTTCTAGCTATGATTTCAATGTGTTTATCACTAATATCAACACCTTGTGAACGATATACTTTTTGAATTTCTTTTAAGATATATTCTTGAACAGTTATAGGGTCTGTTACTGCAAGTAATTCCTTAGGGCTAATTGCACCTTCAGTTAATCTATCACCTGCATTAACCATGTCACCTTTTTGGACTCTAATTTTAGCTCCATAGTTTGTAACATGTTCACGAGTTTCAACTTCGTTTTTAATATATATTTTGAATTTACCATTAGCGTCATCAATTTTTGTAACTTTACCATCAATTTCAGCAATAGTAGCTTTACCTTTTGGATTTCTAGCTTCAAATAATTCTTGAACACGAGGAAGACCTTGAGTGATGTCATCTCCTGCAACCCCACCAGTATGGAAAGTTCTCATTGTTAATTGAGTACCTGGTTCACCGATAGATTGTGCAGCCATGATACCAGCAGCTTCACCAACTTCAACAACATTACCTGTAGCTAAGTTTCTACCGTAACATTTTCTACAAATACCATTTTTAGTTTTACATGTTAAAGCAGTTCTTATTTCAACAGCAGTTATTCCTGCTTTAATTATCTTATCTGCAATTGCTTCAGTAATAAGTTCATTTTTGTCTATAATCATTTCTTTAGTTTCAGGATGTAATACTTTCTTATTAGTATATCTACCTAAAATTCTATCATATAATGATTCGATTACTGTATTTGCTTTTTCATCAACAAATTCTCTTACCACTTGTCCTTGAATAGTACCACAATCATCTTCTTTAACAATAACATCTTGAGCTACATCAACTAAACGACGAGTTAAGTAACCAGAGTCAGCTGTTTTAAGTGCAGTATCTGCACTACCTTTTCTGGCACCATGTGTTGATAAGAAGAATTCTGATACGCTAAGTCCTTCTCTAAAGTTTGAAGTAACCGGAATTTCAACAGGTTCACCATTTGGTTTTTGCATTAATCCACGCATACCAGCAAGTTGTGTAAAGTTTGAAATGTTACCACGTGCTTTAGAATTCATCATGACAAATATTGGATTGTCAACATCATTTTTAGCTATTTCTTCTAGTTCCTTTTGAACTTTTTTCTTAGCTTCATCCCATACAGAAATTACCTTACTAAATCTTTCAGATTCAGTTATTAAACCCCTTTGATATTGTTTATTAATTTTAGATACTATATCATTACCTGTTTTAATAGCTTCATCTTTTACTGTACTTGTAACAATATCAGATACAGCTATTGAAATACCAGCTTTTGTTGAGTATTTAAACCCTAAATCTTTTAATTTATCAAGCATTACTGATGTTTCTGTTATTTTATATCTCTTATATACTTGTGCAATAATGCTTTCTAGTGTACCTTTAACAAAAGGTTTTACTAAAGGCATCTTAGCAATTTCTTCTTTAATATTTTTTCCACGTTCGATAAAGTATTTATTAGGAGTAAATTTTTCAATATTATCATCAGTTGGTTCATTTATATATGCAAATGAATCTGGCATGATTTCATTGAATATTAATTTACCTGCAGTTGTAACTAAATATTTATCTTTTTGTGAATCTGTAAATACTTTATATTTAAATGAATTTACAGGAATTGCGATACGTGTATGTAGAGTAATTTCACGTCTTTCATAAGCCATCATTGCTTCATTAGAATCTTTAAATACTCTACCTTCACCTTCTTCGCCTGCTTTTTCAACACTTAAATAATAGTTACCTAATATCATATCTTGTGTTGGTGTAACAAGTGGTTTACCATCCTTAGGGTTAAGAATGTTATTAGATCCTAACATTAACATTCTAGCTTCTGCTTGAGCTTCAACTGATAATGGAACGTGAACTGCCATTTGGTCACCATCGAAGTCGGCGTTAAATCCTGGAGTAACAAGTGGATGAAGTCTAATTGCTTTACCACCGATTAATTTAGGTTCAAATGCTTGAATACCTAATCTATGTAGTGTAGGAGCACGATTTAATAACACTGGATGTTCTTTAATTACTTCTTCAACTACATTCCATACTCTTTCATCCCTATTATCGATTAATTTTTTAGCAGCTTTAATATTGTTTGCTATTTCTCTTTCAACTAGTTCTTTGATAACATGTGGTTTAAATAATTCAAGTGCCATTTCTTTTGGAATACCACATTGGTACATTTTTAAACTTGGACCTACAACGATAACGCTACGACCAGAGTAGTCAACACGTTTACCAAGTAAGTTTTGTCTAAATCTACCTTGTTTACCTTTTAACATGCTACTTAATGATTTAAGTGCTCTATTACCTGCACCGGTAACATTTCTTCCTCTTCTACCATTGTCAAATAATGCATCAACTGCTTCTTGAAGCATACGTTTTTCATTTTGAATAATGATAGATGGAGCTCCTAAATCAATTAATTTCTTTAAACGATTATTTCTATTGATAATACGTCTATATAAGTCATTTAGATCGGATGTTGCAAATCTACCACCATCCAATTGAATCATTGGTCTTAATTCTGGGGGTAATACCGGAATTGCCTCTAGTATCATCCATTCAGGTCTATTTCCTGATTGATAGAATGCATCTAATATGTCTAATCTCTTTATTAAACGTACTCTCTTTTGACCTTGAGTATCTTTAAGTTCTTCTCTTACTTGTTCAAGTTCTTTTTCAACATCTACTTCTTTAAGTAATTTTTGAATTGCCTCAGCACCCATTCCAACTTCGAATCCATCACCATATTTTTCATAATATGCTCTGTATTCTTTGTCAGATAAGGTTTGTTTCTTTTCTAGTGGTGCAATCCCTGGATTAATTACAACATATGATACAAAGTATAATACTTCTTCCAAATCTCTTGGAGACATATCTAATACTAATCCCATACGAGAAGGTACACCTTTAAAGTACCAAATATGTGATACAGGTGTTGCAAGCTCGATGTGTCCCATTCTTTCACGTCTTACTTTAGAACGAGTAACTTCAACTCCACATCTATCACAAACGATACCCTTATATCTTAATCTTTTATATTTACCACATGAACATTCAAAGTCCTTTGTTGGTCCAAAGATTTTTTCACAGAATAAGCCATCTCTTTCTGGTTTTAAAGTTCTATAGTTGATAGTTTCAGGTTTCTTAACTTCCCCATAAGACCATGATCTTATTTTTTCAGGTGAAGCTAGGGAAATTTTTAATGCTTCAAAATTGTTAACTTCTAACATTAAAAATCACTCCCTTCTAATAAATTTTCTTCATCTGTATTTTCAAGTTCATCTTCTAATTCTTCTTCAATATCATCTTCATCTTCTTCATCAGTTGTATCTTTATCCTTCTTGTTTTCAATAGCTAACTTATCAATAAGAGCTAGTTTTTCACGTAATTCGCTATCTTCTGTATCATCATTAGATAAATTACTTTCTTCATCTTCTTTTTCTTCTAATTCTCTTATTTCTAATTCTTCATTATTGCTATTAATAATTGACATATCAAGTCCTAATGCTTGGAATTCTTTAATTATAACTTTAAATGATTCTGGAATTCCTGCTTGATCTATTGGTTTACCTTTTACAATAGATTCGTAAACTTTAACACGTCCTACAACATCATCAGATTTGACAGTTAAGATTTCTTGTAATGTATGAGCAGCACCATAAGCATATAATGCCCAAACTTCCATTTCACCAAATCTTTGTCCACCAAATTGAGCTTTACCACCAAGTGGTTGTTGTGTAACTAATGAATATGGTCCTGTTGAACGTGCATGTAATTTATCATCAACCATGTGATGTAGTTTAATCATGTACATTACACCAACACTAATTCTATTATCAAATGGTTCACCTGTTCTACCATCGTATAATACAGTTTTGAAATCGTCATCCATTCCTGCTTCTTTAACCATTTCTTCGATATCTTGTGTTTTAGCACCATCAAATACCGGAGTTGCAACATGAACGCCCAATTTTTTAGCAGCCATACCTAAGTGTAACTCTAAAATTTGTCCTATGTTCATACGTGATGGAACCCCTTGAGGGTTAAGCATGATATCTACTGGTGTACCATCTGGTAAGTATGGCATGTCTTCTGATGGTAATATAAGTGAAATAACCCCTTTGTTACCATGACGTCCAGCCATTTTATCCCCAACTTGAATTTTTCTCTTTTGAACGATATAAACTCTTACAACTTTATTTACACCTGCAGGTAGTTCATCGTTATCTTTTCTTGTATATACTTTAACATCATGTACGATACCATCTGCTCCATGTGGAACTTTAAGTGATGTATCACGTACTTCTCTTGTTTTTTCACCAAATATTGCGTGTAATAATTTTTCTTCAGATGTAAGTTCTGCCATACCTTTAGGTGTAACCTTACCAACTAAGATATCACCTTCTTTAACTTCAGTACCAATTCTTATAATACCATCTGAATCAAGATTTTTTCTTGCTTCATCCCCAATATTTGGAATATCTCTTGTAATCTCTTCGGGTCCAAGTTTAGTTTCTCTACATTGAATTTCATAGTCTTCTATATGAATTGATGTATAAACATCATCTCTAACTAATCTTTCGTTCATGATTACAGCATCTTCATAATTATAACCATTGAATGTCATGAAGGCAACTACTACGTTTTTCCCTAGTGCTAATTCACCATATTCTGTACTTGGTCCATCTGCAATAGTTTCTCCACGTTTAACTTTATCGCCAATTTTAACAAATGGTCTTTGATGATAGCATGTACCACTGTTAGAACGTTCAAATGTAGATAGATAATATGTATCTTTTCCACCTTTGTTTTTAACAACGATTTTTCTAGCATCAACATACTCTACAATACCATCTGCTTTTGCAACAACGACTGCTCCAGAATCTTTTGCAGCAATATATTCAACACCTGTACCAACAATAGGAGCTTCTGCTTTCAATAATGGCACTGCTTGACGTTGCATGTTCGCACCCATTAATGCACGAGTTGCATCATCATGTTCTAGGAATGGAATACAACTTGTTGTTACGGCAACTACTTGTTGTGGAGATACGTCTATGTAATCGATTTGATCTTTTTTACATATAATGTTTTCTCCTCTATAACGAGCAGTAACTGTTTCATCAGTTATATTTCCATCATCATCTATATTAATTGTTGCTTGTGATATATAGAAATCTTGTTCTTCATTTGCTGTTAAATAATCAATTTGATCTGTTATTTTACCATTTTCAATTTTTCTATATGGAGTTGTTATAAATCCATAATCATTTATTTTAGCGTAACTAGCAAGTGATGTGATAAGCCCAATGTTAGGTCCTTCTGGAGATTCGATTGGACAAATTCTACCGTAGTGTGATGCGTTAACATCACGAACTTCCATACCTGCTCTATCTCTTGATAAACCACCAGGTCCTAATGCTGATAAACGTCTTTTATTTGTAAGTTCAGCAATTGGGTTTGTTTGGTCCATGAATTGAGATAATTGGCTACTACCAAAGAATTCTTTAATTGCAGCAGTTACAGGTCTTATGTTAATTAATGTTTTTGGGGTAACTGTATCTAGTTCTTGAGTAGTCATTCTTTCTCTGATTACTCTTTCCATTCTAGCTACACCAATTCTAAATTGATTTTGTAATAATTCTCCTACTTGTCTTACACGTCTATTACCCAAATGGTCAATTTCATCAGTTTGTCCAATACCTTCAAGTAAATTTAAGTAATATGAAGTTGCAGCATAGAAGTCAGAAATAGTTAATCTCTTAATTGTTAATGATTGATCATTACCAATAATTGTAACTTCTTTTTCTTTATCCATTGGTGAATAAATTTTTACAGTTTGGATAGTATCATTTTGATCTAAATCTTCATTGATTGTAACTTTCCTATTATTGTATCCATTTTGGAAAATAGGTTTTATACTTTCTAATATTTGTTTAGTAATTACTGTTCCCTTTTCTACTTTAACTTCACCATCAACAATAATATCTTCAGCAATTATATGATTTAATAATCTATCACATACATCTAATTTTTTATTAAATTTGTAACGTCCAACTTTAGCTAAATCATATCTAAATTCATCAAAGAATCTAGTTATTAATTGGTTTTTAGAACTATCTAATGTTGCAGGTTCTCCCGGTCTTAATTTTTCATAAATTTCAATTAATGCTTCATCAGTATTCT
>CAZWZD010000070.1:0-6766 GCA_964638235.1 uncultured Erysipelotrichales bacterium | reverse complement strand
TAATTGATCCATTATTTGGTTATATAAGAATGTTTGTTTCTTAGTTAATGTGACATAGTCTATCATTTCTATTTTATCTGGTAGATCAGATATAATAGATTTATCTGTTTTAAGTCTACGTAAGATAAATGGTGATACCATATTCCTTAATTTAAGACTATTATGTGGGTTCTCTGTTACCGTATTAGAGAACTTCTTGAATTCTTCAGATGTTCCTAATAATCCCTTATTTAAGAAATCAAATAATGACCAGAGATTCGTTAATTCATTTTCTATAGGTGTACCTGTCATAGCAATACGCATTTGTGATGGTATTTTCTTTATTGCTTTTGTTTGTTTAGTAAGTGGATTCTTGATAGCTTGAGCTTCATCAAGAATAATGCAATCCCATGTTATTTTATTTAATTCCTCTATTTTAGCAGCTAATCCATAAGTAGTAATAGTTAAGAAATTCTTGTGACCATCTAAATACTGAATAAGCTGTTTTTTAGTTTTACCATGTAATAAATAGTAACTCATACTAGTAGTAAATCGTTGTATTTCTTTCTCCCAGTTACCTAATAATGATGCAGGTACTATTAATAGAACATGAGCATCTTTATTTGTTTCTGCTATATTTTCTAAGAAAGCTAATACTTGTATTGTTTTACCTAGTCCCATATCATCTGCTAAACATGCTCCAAAACCTATTTGATTCATATAGTTTAACCATGTATATCCTTCTTGTTGATATGATCTTAATGATGCATTAAGATGAACAGGAGGTTGTTGGTTTGTAAGTGTAGATGGTTTCTTTAAGTTCGTTAAGAAACTATTTAACCATTTACCATTTGTAATTAAAGGACCTACATCCATCTCTTTATCTGCTTGTAATTGAATACCTAAAGCTTCTTTTAAAGAAACTGTACCATTATAGTTCTTAATCTTTTGAAGAAGTTCTTTTAGATGCTGATGGTTGATTTCAATCCATTGTCCTTTTAACCAATATAAACTATCATCTTCTTCCTGTAATAGCTTTTCTATATCTTCTTGAGTCAATTGAACACCATGGACAGATAACTTAGCTTGCATTTCCAATAAAGAATTAAAACCTAATATAGAAGGTCTCTCCTCACCAATAGAGACACTCATAGATACCTTAGAATAATTCTTCTTCCACCAGTTAGGTACACGACATTTTATACCACATTTTTCTATTAAAGGAACACTCTTTAATAGTTCATAAGCTTCATCTTTAGCAAGATAGATAGGATGAAACATTTCCCCAGTTTCCATAAGTCTAGAGATAATAGGTGATACATCTGCAACCTTATTTAAACAAGATAATAAAGATAATAACTTTGTACGATCATCATTATATTCAACTAATGCATGTTTTAAAGGCATATGTTTGATTCTGCCATTGACCTTAGATGCATATGTAGCCATAAATGCGAAAGGAAATTCTTGTTGATCCTTATTATCAACAAAATGAAAATAAATACGTTCTGCAACTTGCAGATGCTGAGAATTCTCTGCAAGATACATTTGTACACTGCCATTATATTGAATGATTTCATTAGAAAAAACTTGTGTTAAATGTTCAAATAGATGATCTAACCATTCTTTATTAATATTCTCATTACCAATTACAAAAGGTATGGAATCCATGATATGAGAATAATCATCTTCATCTAAAATAACTTTAATATTCTCTCTAGCGAGTTCTATTTCTGAATATTTTGTTAATTTCTCAAAGAAATATTCTCCAATCATATGTAAAAAGGTAGCTGACACAGATAAATGAGTAACTTGATGAGATAAACCAAATTGATATAAAGCCAGATATTTATCTTTATGAAACCTATCTTGCCAACTAATAACATCTTTATTAGTTGTATGATAAGTATCATCTAAAATAAAACTGTCAACTGTAAAAATAAAATTTAATTGAGTTAAAGATTCTTTCATAGACATTTCTCCTTAGCTAACATTATACTAGTAAATAAGCTAATAGTCATGAAAAAAAAGATATTTTATATGAATTTAGAGTTATTTATGTTACTACAGATTTAGATAAAAACTAGTAGGATAAATAAATGTATGATAAAGAAAACTATAAAACAATAGATCGTCAAACAATGATAGAAATAGGATCTGCCATGAATAATATAATATTAAACAGAAAAGAAAATATTAAAAAATATTTGAAAGCTAGAAAACTATTTGAAGACATTGCTGATTCTATAATAGATTATGCATTTGATCATGGTAATGATCTTAAAAATGTATTAATCAATGCTGGTATTATGAAACTAGATTTAAATTTAAGGTTAACTTTAGATAATCATATATTTAACGATCTCATTATATATCCATACGATAAGAATACAGAATCACTAACTGAATTCTATTTACGTAAACATAGATATAGAAAAGAAGAAAAAATCAAGATGTTAGAAGCTATGAGAGATTCAAAATGAGGTGTATATAGTGTTATTGATAGAATTGAAAATAAAGGAATAGTAACACTAAAAGATTATATGACTAATCAAACATTAGAAATAACAGATAGACATTTAGGAGAATATGTGTTATCAGAAAAAGTATATATCATTATATGTATTATTCATTATGATGACTTTGCATTTCACACTGGAATGTTGATTATTATGAATAAAGATACTAAAAAATGGTTAAGAATAAACAAGAAATCATTTAATAATCAAGCAGCTTTCTTAATTAAGGCCCTTGAGTATTATCGAGCAGCCGGGCCAAATATTAAAGTAATATATAATATTGCTTATGATTAAGAACTTTATTTGTATATGAATCCTGATAGTAATATAGGTAGAAATTGTTTGGCTTTATCTATCAAGCTATATGTCCCTTTCTGATTAGCCCATTGATAGACTAAACCGTATATAATAGTATTAATAGCCTCTGCACTATCTTCAGCAGATAGATCACTTATAATGGTATGCTGCTTTTGACAATCTGCTATAAAGTCTTTTAAAAGACGAGTTCCTTCAGTTTTATCATACCATGTATAATGTCTTTGACTATGTAAGCTAAGAGTCATTTCATAGCCTAAATCATTGAATGTTGAGAGAATAATAAAAATATAGTTTGTTATGGTTTTTAAAGGATCATCAATATGAATATTATCAGCTTCAAGTGCAAGAAAATAATCTTCTGTTATCTCCTCTTCAAAATAAGCCTTTAATATAGATATCTTATTATCATAAAGGTTATATAGTGATCCTATAGTTACATGAGCATTTTTACATATATCTCTAATACTTGTATTTTCATAACCATATTCTTTAAATAAAGAAATAGCTATAGTACATATGTTTTCCTTCTTTTCTTGCATTTCTTTTTGTTTTTTAGTTAATACCTTTTTCATGATCGTTCTCCTTAAAATAATGTATGTAAAAACTCTAACATATTTTTAGATGATGTTCAATGTGATTTTTTTGTGAAAATATTTACAATATAGCTATTGACAAATATAATGTTATAGTATATTCTGTTTTTAGAACATGTTTTAGAATATGTTCTAAAAAGGAGGAGAAGAAATGAAGAAGAAAGAATTGAATGAAAAGTATAAGGTCGTTGTTTGGGGACCAGGTAAGATGGGTAGTTACGCTATTTATTATTTTCTTAATTCAAAAGAATTTGAATTGGTAGGTGTAAGAGGATACGGTGATAAAGAAGTAGGTGTAGATGCTGGTACTTTTATTGGATTAGATCCTGTAGGTATTACTATTACTGATAATAATGATGAAATACTAGCATTAGATGCTGATTGTATTCTTTATGTACCTAATGAAGATGTTACTTTTGTAAGAACTGATCCTGATTTATTATTATTATTAAATGCTGGAAAGAATGTTGTTACTACACAAGCATATCATAATTTACAATTAACAAGAGATGAAGAGACAGCTAAGAAATTTAAAGATGCTTGTGCAAATGGTAATGCTACATTCTATGCTGGTGGAGTAGATCCAGATATTATGGGAGACCGTATATTATTATCAATGGCAGGTGCTTGCAGTGATATTAAACAAGCTAAGATTACAGAATTATGGAATGTCTTTAATGGAGATAGAGAACCATTAGAAGTATTAGGATATGGAAAATCTGTAGAAGAAGCACAAAAGAATACAAATGTATTCCGTAGTGCTGTCAACTTCCAGAAATCAGTTGTATATTCTGCTGAAGAAGATTTTGGAGTTAAATTTGATAAAGTAGAAGAATCACATGAATTCCATACTACACCAGAAGATATTCCAAATTCTTGGATCAAAAAAGGTACTGTTGCACGTGTAACTCATCATATGGATTGTTATGTTAATGAAATTAGTGAAGATAATCCATTCTTCAAGGTAGATATTGAATGGTATTATGGAAAATCTATGTTACCATCATGGGCTAGAGAAGAAGATGATTATGTATTAACAATTGAAGGAACTCCTTCATTAGAATCACATTTCTCATTTAAAGTAAGTAATGAAAATGATGAGAAGCTTATTTCTTATGGTAATAGAAAGTTAACTCCAAATTATATTGTTACAATTATGTCTATTTTAAATGCTATTCCTACAGTAGTAGAAGCAGATGCAGGATTAATGCCTTCTATTAAACCTCCAGTACATTGGAAAAAAGATTTAAGAGACTAAATTCACAGAACAACCAAGTAATTGGTTGTTCTATTTTTTTAGTGAATTTAGATAGTTATTGCTTTATAGATTGAGACGTACTTGGGGTTCAGTTTTTTATTGAATAATACCTGATTTATTAAATAATTGATCTATTATATTAATACATTTTTCTGCTATAGCTTCCATAGGTATTATAATAGTGCTAAGTGATGAATTTAAATATTCGTCGATATTTGTTAAACCATTTTTAATCGTAATTATTTCTATATCATAAGGAATATCAGTATATATATCTATAATAAACATTATTAAAATAAATATTCATTATTGATTGAAGTTCATCAGTAAAAATATCATCTTCTATTATTAAAATATTATATTGATTCCCTAAAAAACACCAAAAATCAATGAAAACGAACAGATTATCATAAATGCTTTACTGCTTCTAACTGCTCATATATACTAATAGTAGATAATAAAAACTTGGAGGAAAGATTGAATAAAAGATGAATATTGTATTTATAAGAAATATGTCTGAATATGTTATGATAGCTTTATCAGTTTTCAATTTATTATATAAAACTGATGATTTGAACTTGAAGAATATAATCAATTATATTGTTTTTGCATTTTATATTTTGATTATGGCTATATATAATAAAAGCAGTTTAATTGACAATGTAGGATTTAGAGCTTTTATTCAAAAAAACTTTATCATTGATAGCAGTTTAATCGTTATGGCACTGCTTATAAGCCACAAGAAGTCTATAGGAGTTTATAGTGCCTTATGTGTATTATTTATATTTGATATTTTTAATTATCTTATTTTTTATTATACACTCTGGTATTTTCGTTATGGATATATTTTATATGTATTGATACCACTTATAACGATTGGGCTATCTTATATGAATTGTTTGAAGTATAATCAAAAGACTTTAGTAAATACTATCGTATGTGATGCGCTTTGGGCTTGCGTTAATTTTGGTATGCTATCATATACTTATAGTCATGACAGCTATTTTGTTATTTCAAGTCCATTGTTTATCGTTATTTTTAGTGTATTATTTATAATATGGGTTGTTATGAATAGAAGGTTTGTTATTAAAGAAAGAGATTAAATTTATATAGTCTAAATAATCTTCTTACCGAGGTCACTGAATACTATTATTTGAGTTATACAATCCCAATTTTAAGATTAAATTCATTAAAACTAATATCAATATGATAAATGAGCATCAATATTTAATTATTATTATATAAAAGTTGATATACGCTTTTTAAGAGAAGTAAATTTAGACTTATACACTTTTAGTATGATAATAAATGATAAAAAATTATTAAACATAACTATTTTATAAATAATAAAAATATGGTAAACTAGGGATATCAAATATTTAGGAGGTATCCTATGGATAATATAAGTAAGAATTTTATAGAAAAGATTATTGATAAGGATTTAGAGGATGGAACTTATGTTAATGTATGTACAAGATTTCCACCAGAACCTAATGGTTATTTACATATAGGTCATGCAAAGAGTATATTATTGAATTATGGTTTAGCAAAGAAGTATAATGGGAAGTTTAATTTAAGATTTGATGATACGAATCCTACTAAGGAGAAGACTGAGTTTGTTGATTCTATAATTGCGGATGTTGAATGGTTAGGTGCTGAGTATGATGGTGATGTTAAGTTTGCGTCTAATTATTTTCAAGAGATGTATGAAGGAGCAGTTAAATTAATTAAAAAGGGTAAAGCTTATGTTTGTGATTTAACACCTGATGAAATTAGGGAATATCGTGGGACTTTAACTGAACCAGGGAAGAATTCACCTTATAGAGATAGAAGTATAGAAGAGAATCTTGCTTTGTTTGAAGCTATGAAAAATGGTGAATTTGAAGATGGTTCTAAAGTATTACGTGCTAAGATAGATATGGCTTCTCCTAATATTAATATGAGAGATCCTATTATATATAGAGTGGCTCATATGACGCATCATAATACAGGAGATCAATGGTGTATTTATCCTATGTATGATTATGCTCATCCGATAGAAGATGCTATAGAGAATGTTACTCATTCTATATGTACATTAGAGTTTGAAGATCATAGAC
>CAZWZD010000069.1:0-6788 GCA_964638235.1 uncultured Erysipelotrichales bacterium | reverse complement strand
GCGAGATTAAGAATTAATTTGGCTGAACATTTAAGAAAAATACCATTATCATTTTTTGGACAAAGAGATCTTTCAGATTTAACAACGACAATGTTAAGTGATGTAACATATATGGAACAAGCTCTATCTCATTTTATTCCTGAATTTATTGGCTCTGTTATTTCAACAATCATTATGAGTTTGTTTATGTTTATCTTTGATTATAGAATGGCTCTATCAGCAGTATGGTGCATACCCGTTTCATTGATTATGATTGTATTATCAAAAAGAAAACTTAATAAATTAAATAAAGTATATAATCAAAAACAACTGTATCGTGCTCAAATGATTCAGGAAGGATTAGAATCAATGAGAGATTTAAAAGCTAATCTTTTTACCAAATCTTATCTAAAAGAAATAGATGATAGTATTGATATTGCTGAAAAGCAACAAATTAAAAATGAATTAGTTAATGCATTTTTTGTTGTTAGTGCCCAGCTTGTTTTAAAATTAGGAATTGTGAGTGTTGTTGTCGTAGGAACATCATTAATTATGAGCAATCAGATTGATTTTTCAGTATTTCTGCTTTTCTTAATTGTCGCATCACGTTTATATGATCCTTTAAATAGCACATTGCAAAATTTGTCAGCGATTATTAGCTGTCAGACTATAATTGATAGACTAAATGAAATTCAAGATTATAAAATTCAAACAGGTAAAGAACAATTCGAACCATCTTCATATGATATTGTTTTTAATCATGTTTCATTTGGATATGAAAAAGGTAAGAATGTTATTCAGGATGTTTCTTTTACAGCAAAGCAAGGAGAAATAACTGCATTAATAGGAGAAAGTGGAGGAGGAAAATCAACTTGTGCTAAACTTTCAGCTAGATTTTGGGATGTTTCAAAAGGAAATATTACTGTGGGAGGAATTAATATTCAAAATATAGATCCTGAAGTATTATTATCAAAATACGCTATTGTTTTTCAGGATGTTGTATTATTTAATTCATCAATCATGGATAATATTAGATTGGGAAAGAAAGATGCTAGTGATGAAGAAGTATTAAAAGCAGCTAAGATGGCTCATTGTGATGAATTTGTAAATCAATTACCTGAGGGATATCAAACAGTAATTGGTGAAAATGGAGCAAAGTTATCTGGTGGGCAAAGACAAAGAATATCAATTGCAAGAGCATTGTTAAAAGATGCATCAATTATTTTATTAGATGAAGCAACTGCTTCGTTAGATGTGGAAAGTGAAACATATGTTCAAAAAGCTCTATCAACATTAATTCAAAATAAAACAGTTATAATGATTGCTCATCGAATGAGAACAATTGATCATGCTGATCATCTTATAGTATTAAAAGATGGTAAGGTGATTGAAGAGGGAAAACCACAAGAGTTATTTAAACAAGATGGTGTTTATAAACATATGGCACAGACTCAAGGCATGAGTAAAAACTGGGATATAAAGGCTTCTTAAATGAGAAGTCTTTTTTATAAAAGATTAAAAAGTTGAAATGATTTATGAAATAGTTTAAAATATGTTTAATAATCATTGAATGATGAAAGGAGAAATATATGTGAAAGTAAAAGCTGCGGAAATAGCCAGGCAATTAGGATTATCAAAAGCAACAGTTTCATTAGCATTAAATAATAAACCTGGTGTAAGTTCACAAACAAAGAAAATGATTTTAGACTATATAAATCAGATAGAATATGAAACAAACGATTTAAACAAAGGTAAAATTATTAAAATAATATATTGCTTTAACTCTTTACATATTACTTATAATGAAGGTGTAGATTTATGGAGAGGTGTTATTGAGGAGTTTGTGCGAGAAGCTAAAAAAGATGAATTGCAGGTAATGGTTGATTATGTTGATCTTAATAATCAAAGTGAAATAGATAAAGCGATTAATGATTGTTATTTCAAGGAGATTGTTGGTGTCATATTATTTGCGATGGAAATGACATTAAAGGATTTTGAAAGCTTTAAAAGAATTAATAAGCCAATGATTGTCTATGATAATGATTTATTAGAGAAGTGCAGCAGTATAATGATTGATAATGATGAAGGAATTAAAAAGTGTATTGCACGTATACAAAAATATAATCATCATGAAATTACATATTTAGCAAATACAAATTATAATTTTAATTTTATTAAAAGACGCGATGCTTTTTTAACTTATGTAAAGAAATATGGTCTTGTTGGAGATATTAGATTTTGCTCAAATAATATAGATGATATTTATAAAAGTGCAGTAAAATTATTTCAGGATAAAAAAGTTTATAAAGCTATTATATGTGAAAATTATCAGGTTTCAATAGGAGTATTAAAAGCAATTCATGATTTACATATAGATTTAGGGAATGAAATTATTTTGATAGGAATAGATGAAATTCCAGAGTATTTATCTCAGGGCTATCAGTTAACTACTCTAAAGATTGTACATAGTCAAAGGGCTTATTGGGCGATGCAACTATTAAAAAAAGAAATTCAAGACAATCAAACTGATAAATTTAAAATATTGTCACATTGTGAATTGATATTAGGAAATACAGGTTAAGAACTAGAAATAGTTCTTTTTTGTTTAAAATTAGTTTAAATAGTTTACAAATTTATTTAAATATGTTAAATTATGTTTAAAGAAAGTTGAAAGGAAGGAAAAATATGAAAATTGGAAAGAAATTATTGTCTAGACTTATTTGTTTTGCAATGATGTTATGTGCCTGCAGCGGCAATGACACAGTAACTCAAACAAAACAGGAGAAAGCGAGAACAGTTATCACAACTGATGGAGAAGTTGATGATATGAACTCTGTTATTCGTGCAATGCTTTATTCTAATGATATGGATATTAGTGGAATTGTTTTAACAAGTTCAATGTATCATTATGCGGGAGATGAAGAAAAAGGAATTGAACCATATAGATGGACAGGAACAGATTGGATTTATGATTTTATTGATGATTATGAAAAAGTTTATGATAATTTAAAGGCTCATGATGAAGATTATCCTACAGCAGATTATTTTAGATCAATTACTAAAATAGGAAATATATCTAATAAAGGTGAGATGGAAGAAGAAACCGAAGGTTCTAAATTCTTAGAAGAATTATTTTTAGATGATGATGAAAGAACTTTATATGTTCAAACATGGGGTGGTACAAATACAACTGCAAGAGCATTAAAATCTATTGAAGAAAAATATAAAGATACTGATGAATGGGAAGAAATTCAAAAGAAAATTAATGATAAATTAGTATTATATATTATTCTAGATCAAGATGAAAGTTATGGTGATTATATTGCTAAGAATTGGCCTGATCTTGAAATTATAAATGATCGAAGTAATTTCTGGCATTTTGCATATGCATGGCAATTACATACTGATGAATTAAATACAACATTAAAAGCTGATTGGTGTTATGAAAATCTAGTTAAAGATAAAGGTCCATTAATGGAAAATTATGCTTTAATGGGAGATGGAAAGATTATTGAAGGTGAGTTGTATGAAGAATTAAGAGGTACAGATGATTATTTGAAGAATAATCCAAACTATGAGAAATATGATTTTATTTCTGAAGGAGATTCACCATCATTCTTATATTTAATTGATACAGGATTGAGAAGTTTAGAAAATCCAACATATGGTGGATGGGGTGGACGTTTTGGTCAAGATGGTCTAAACTCAGTATTAGATTTTGATCAATACACAAACCAATATGAAGCACAATATGCATTATCAAGATGGTTTGATGATATACAAAATGATTTTGCAGCAAGAGTAGATTGGTGTCTAACTGATGATGATAGCAAAGTCAATCATGCACCTAGTGTAAGTGTTGAAGAAGGAATTGATATAGAAGCTAAAGCAGGAGAAGAAATTACATTAACTGCTAAAGGTGAAGATCAAGATGGAGATAATTTAACTTATAAATGGTGGAGATATTTTGAAGCAGATACATATCAAGATAGTGAAATAACTAATGAAGCAGAAGTTCAAGATTTAGATGGTATGCAAATTGATATTGTAAGAAAACTTGGTGAAAATGAAAAATATGATACTATTGAAATCAAAAATGCAAATCAGGCACAGATGTCATTTGTAGTACCAGATGATGCAAAAAGTGGTGATACAATTCATATGGTTGTAGAAGTTCAGGATGATGGAGATCATCAATTAAAACATTATCAAAGAGTTATTATTACAGTTAAATAATGCATAAAAGGAATTGTCATTAATGACAATTCTTTTTAATTTATATATAAAATCTAAATGTTAATTTTCCAAATAAAATAATAATCATTTCTATTTACTAAAATGATTATTTGTGATATGTTAGCTATAAGTAACTTTGAATGAAGGATTGGTAATAAATGAATAAAATAGAAAAGAAAAAAAGAGAAGTATGTTGTTGAAAAAATGATACGCATATACTGTCATGGACATCATAAGACATCTAAGAATGAAGTGTGTGAAGATTGTCGAAAACTAATTGAATATGCTCATATGAGAAGTGATCGATGTCCTTTTATGGAAAATAAAACATTTTGTGTTAATTGCAAAGTTCATTGCTATCAGCCAAAGATGAGAGAAAAAATAAGGGAAGTTATGAGATATTCAGGACCACGAATGATATTCCATCATCCTATTCTTGCTTTATGGCATGTTATTTGCAGTAAAAGAGAAAAGAAAAAAATGAGGGAGGAATTTTAATGATAAAAACAAGGCTAATTAAACTTCTAAGTCATTCAAAAAAATATATTGTTTATAATGTTTTATGGCAATGGGTTGCTTTATTGTCACAGATTGTTGTTGTTTTTACTATTTCTAATATGATTGAAAAATTATATTATCAGCAATTGGTTCAAAATGATATTATTTTTTCTTTAGTTATTTTAATAGTAATGATGATTATTAGAATTATAAGTGACAAAATGGCATCTCAAGCTTCATATAATGCATCTGTTGATGTTAAAAGGGTTCTAAGAGAAAAAATATATGAAAAGGTATTGAGGCTGCAGGCTTCGTATAAGGAACAAGTTGCTACTTCTGAAATTGTTCAAGTAAGCAGTGAAGGAGTAGAACAGCTAGAAACATATTTTGGAAGATATTTACCTCAATTGTTTTATAGTTTATTGGCACCATTGACATTATTTATTGTTTTAATGTTTATAAGTTTAAAAGCCAGTATAGTTTTACTTATTTGTGTACCACTTATTCCTATTTCTATTGTTGTTGTTCAAAAGATAGCAAAAAGATTATTGAATAAGTATTGGAGTTTATATACGAATTTAGGAGATAGTTTTTTGGAAAATCTTCAAGGACTAACAACTTTAAAGATATATCAGGCTGATGCAAAGAAAGCTTTGGATATGGATGAGGAAGCTCAGAATTTTAGAAAGATTACAATGAAAGTTTTAACAATGCAATTAAATTCTACAAGTATTATGGATATTATTGCTTATGGAGGAGCAGCAGTAGGAATTATTACAGCTATTTTACAGTATACAAATGGTAGTTTAAGTTTATCAGGTGCTTTAAGAATTATATTATTAGCTTCTGAGTTTTTTATTCCTTTACGTTTGTTAGGTTCTTATTTTCATATTGCAATGAATGGTATGGCTGCTAGTGATAAAATATTTAAAATTTTAGATTTACCTGAGCCTGTATTTGGTAAGGAAAGAATAGATGATGCTTCCATAGATATACATTTATCACATGTTTGTTTTTCATATGAAAAAGATAGAGAAATATTGAAAGATATTAATTTAAATCTTGATAATGGAAGTTTTATTTCATTAGTAGGAGAGTCTGGATGTGGTAAAAGTACAATTGCTAAAATTCTTACGGGTAAATTGAGGAATTATCAGGGTGATATTTGTTTAAATGATGTGTTATTAAAAGATGTTGATCCAACCAACTTAAATAATCAAATAACTATTGTTAAACATAATAGTTATTTGTTTAAAGGTACAATTAGAGATAATCTTTTAATGGCAAAAAATGATGCAACTGATTTAGAAATGTATGATGTTTTAAAACAGGTTAATCTTAAAGATTTTGTTGATGAACAAGATGGATTAGATACTTTAATAAGTGAAAAGGGAAGTAATTTATCAGGAGGCCAATGTCAAAGATTAGCTTTAGCAAGAGCTTTGCTGCATGATACACCAGTTTATATTTTTGATGAAGCAACTTCTAATATTGATGTTGAAAGTGAAGATATGATTATGAAAGTTATTCATTCTCTAGCAAAAACAAAGACAATTCTATTGATTTCACATAGATTATCCAATGTTGTTTATTCTGATAAGATATATATGCTAGATAAAGGACAAATTATTGAAGAAGGAACACATCAGCAGTTAATGGAATTAGATGGTTCTTATAGACATTTATTTGATAGTCAAAAGAAATTAGAAAACTATATGGGAGGTCAGACAATATGAAACGAAGAAGTGCTTTAAAGATTATGACAAAACTTATTGGATTGATTATTCCATTATTACATATTATGTTAATAGCGATTGTATTAGGAGTATTAGGTTATTTGTGTGCAATTTTTTTAACCATATTTGCAGCACAAGCTATATTGATTTTTATGGGAATAAGTGATTTAAATATTTCTGTTCAAAGTATTTTAATTGTTATGGTATGTATTGCAGTTTTAAGAGGAATTCTTCATTATATTGAACAGTATTGTAATCATTTTATAGCTTTTAAATTATTAGCTATAATTAGACATAAGGTTTTTGCGGCTTTAAGAAAACTTTGTCCAGCTAAGTTAG
>CAZWZD010000068.1:0-6848 GCA_964638235.1 uncultured Erysipelotrichales bacterium | reverse complement strand
TAATACTTATATTCAGCTAATCTTCCTAATAAGTAAAAATTCTTAAATCTTTTAACCTTATCTACATATTTTTGATGAATTTCTCTATTCTCATCGTTTAATATTGCATAATAAGGAACTTGAGTTGAAGGATCACTATATTTTTGAGGATATTCTTTAATAATTGTTGTAGAATCAATATCCTGTCCAGTTAAATATTTAAACTCTGTAATACGTGTATAATCTTCACTAACAGTATAATTAACAACACCTTTTGTCTGATAATAAGGAATATCATAATGCTCAAAATCAAACCTTAAAGAACGATAAGGAAGTTTTCCTTCACTGTAATCAAATAATTCATCAATAGCTCCAGTAAAAATAACATTACCTTCAAATTCTTTTCCATCAACAAAAACTTTATCATCTTTAAAAGATAAAACATCTTTAGCATCTTTATTTAACTCTACACTAATCAATGGGTGATCCAACATTCTTTCAAATATCTTTGTATATCCATTCAGTGGCATTCCCTGATATTTATCTTGAAAATATCTATTATCATAACTAATCAGTACTGGAACTCTTGCTGTAACACTCTGATCAACTTCTTCAGGCTTTTGATTCCATTGCTTCATTGTATATTTTAAGAAAATATTCTGATAGACATACTCAGCTACTTCTCTTATTCCTTGAAAATCACTCTTTCTCAATTCTAAAATAGGCACTCTTGCTCCCATACCATATGTATCAATCAATTCTTTTTTAAGTTCATTTCCTTTTTCTTCACCATACACTTCCATCAAAGTATTTAAATTAAAAGGAATAGGAATAATCTTACCATATACATTACCTACAACTTCATGACTATAATCATACCACTCTGTATACTGTGATAAAAATTCATACACTTCATCACTATTAGTATGAAAAATATGAGGTCCATACTGATGGACCAAAACTCCATAGTCATCTAAACAATCATAACAGTTACCACCAATATGATTTCTCTTTTCAATAATTCTCACATGATGATTTTTTTCTGCTAACTTTCTTGCAGTTACTGCCCCAGCAAAACCGCATCCAATAATTAAAGTATCCATAATTTCAATCCTTTCTACATAAAAAAAGATACACCTTCACCTGTCGTTATTTTATCATATATACTTTCAAATGTAAAAGAAAACCGATGAAATAATCGGTTTTTCTACTTCGCTTTTACAGTTATCGTTTGATCTTGTTTTAAAGTTTTACCCTTAGAAACACTTTGCTCATATATAATTCCTACACCATCATATTCAATTTTAACTCCAGCCATCGAAGCAAAGGCCTCAGCTTCCTTTCTCGACCAGCCAATCATTGAAGGCATGGTAATTTTAGAACCATCCGTTGAAATAAAGACTCTTGAATCAGTTGTCATCACTGTCTTTGCAGCTGGATATTGAGCTGTAACTGTACTTCCATTACTAATAACAATTGGTGTTAATGAATGTGATGATAAGATATTTTTAGTATATGATACACTTTGATTAATGTATGAATCTAATGTATATGATGATGTTTTGACTTCTTTTGAAGGCTGTTCATTCAATAAATTAACAGCAGCTTTTGACATTGTCTTTACAAAATCTGCTCTTACAGATGCATCTTCATCACTGTCATTGCATTGATACCACAAAACAATAACAACCTGTGGATCATCATATGGTGCAAGTCCACTAAAACTATGAGTATGTTTACTACTTGAATAAGCACCATCTTCAGCAATCTGTCCAGTACCAGTTTTTCCTATCAATTCTAAATCATCCATATGATAGATATATCCAGTACTACCTTCTTTATTTATAACACCATTTAATAATGATTTCATTGTTTTAATTGTACTAGAAGAGAAAATTTGTTTTGAATACTGACTTTTTCCTTCATAAATAGTTTCATTTGTTTCACTATTAACAATTTTATCAACTAAGTATGGTTCAACAGTTTTACCATCATTCGCAAATACACTGTATGCTCTTAATAATTGTACAGCAGTCATAGTTGAACCTTGACCATATCCAGTTGTTAAATATTCTAATTGAGTAGCATTGCTTCTAGAATATCCACTAATACCAGCAGATGATTCAATTCTATCAATTGTGCTTGATTGAAAGAAACCTAAATCTTTATAATCTTCTATCAGCGATTCTTTATTTGTATAATTAGTTAAAATAGAACATATGGCAGTATTACTAGAATGATAAAATCCCTCTTCATATGTTATAGAACCCCATCCTACTCCATTATTATGATCTTTAATAACAACTTTAGAACTATATTGAAACTTACCAGATTGATAATATTTACTTAAATCTAAAACACCATCATTTAAAGCATTTGCATATACAAATGGTTTAAATACAGAACCTGGTTCAATTGCATCACTAAAAAATATATCTGTATAATTTGTAAAATCACGCTTATTAGGATCAAATGATGGATAATTGCTAACTGCTAAAATCTTACCAGTTTTAGCTTCCATAATACCACAAGTCGCTTTAGTAACATTTAGTTCATCTCCCAATGATTGAAGTTGCATATCTAATTCAGTTTGTAATTCACTATTAATAGTTAAATAAATATCATTACCAGCAATCGGTGAAGTTTCACTAATAACACCATTAGGAAGCGTATTTCCATTATTATCTGCCAAATAAACCCTGCTGCCATTTGTACCAGTTAATTCATCATTATATAACTTCTCAATTCCCATCTCACCAATAATAGTATTAATATTATTTTCAGTACTCACTTTAGCATATCCCACTTCATAAGAAGCAAAATCACCAAAACGATAATTTCTTGTCGTTACTTCTTCAAACTCTAATCCAGTAATATCTAACTCTTCAATCTGAGCTTTAACAATAGACGATAGATTTGATCCATAACTTCCAAATTCAACCTGATAAACATAATTTCCATTTTCCGTTTTAGAATTCAATCTTTCAAGAATTTTAGCCTTATCCATACCAATTATTTTTGATAGTTTTTCAGCACATTCTTCTTTATCTTGAACATAAGCTGGAACATTTTTGGTAGTTGTTTTACTCTGATCTAAAACAGCTGTCAATTTATAAGTACCATCTTTATTTTCTTCAAATTTTAAACCCGTGTAATCTAACTCTTCTATTTTTTCTTTTTTACCTTCTGGTAAATTATCACCATACTCTCCAAAATCAACCTTTTCTACGTCACTATTTAATAAATTCAATATTTCCTCCTGATCCATTCCTATAATCTCAGATAAATCTTTGGCACATTCTTCTTTGTATTTATCCTGAACATATGCTGGAACAGTTTTTATTCCTGTCCTTGTTTCGTTAAGGAAAGCTATCAGTTTATATTTTTTTACATCACTAGCAATTATAGCATTATCACTAGAATAGATTGTTCCTCTTTTTGCATATAAAATATCTGTCTTTTGTCCACTTCCTAATTTTTTAGAAAATGCCAGAAAATCTTCACCATTAACAAGATGTTTTCCAGTAATTCCTAAATACGCAACATTCACACTCAATAATAAAATAATGAGTGCAAAGATAATCATAACTATCTTTGCACTTTTATTGCTTTTACTTCTTTTCATTACTATTCTTCAACCCCGACTATACTAGTAGCAACAGAACTTTGTTTATACACATATCCTTTTGAAGTTGCGATTGATGAAATACGTGAAAAGGAAGCTAATTCTTGTTTTTCCATTTCTAATGCATCGATATCTGATTGTATAGAGCTTATTTCATTTTCCATTTTCTGACATTTAACATTGATAGTTGACTCATAAGATGTTAAAAACACATTACCAACAATAAATACTATAAAAGTTAATACTAAAAATTTTAATGCAAATCTCTCAAATCTTGTTCCTCTTCTCTTCTTTTTCATCTTTCAAAGTCCTTTCTATAATTCTTAATTTAGCTGAATGAGAACGATGATTATTATTCAATTCATCCTCACTCGCTATAATTGGTTTTCTTGTTATTAATTTAAATTTTGGTTTCAAATATTCTGGAATAACTGGTATCCCTTGAGGTAATTTTGGTACTTTAGTAACTTCCTGGAATGTATATTTACAGATCTTATCTTCTAAAGAATGAAATGTTATAACTGCAATCCTACCATTAACATTTAATATTTCTAATGCATCTTTTAATGCATAATCAAATGCATTTAACTCATCATTAACTGCAATTCTAAGAGCCTGAAAGCATCTCTTTGCAGGATGACCTTTCCTTTTTGCTTTAGCAGGCATAGAATTTTTGATAATCTCTACTAATTCAAAAGTTGTTTCAATAGGTTTTTCTGCTCTTCTTTTTTCAATGTTTCTAGCTATTGATTTAGCATATTTTTCTTCACTATATTTATAAAATATTCTTACTAAATCATTAAAACTATATGTATTAACAATTTCATATGCATCCAATGTCTGATTTCGATCCATTCTCATATCCAATCTTGCATCATAGTTATAACTAAAACCTCTTTGCCCATCATCAAACTGGGGAGAAGATACGCCTAAATCAAATATAATTCCATCTACTTTTTCAACATTTCTTTTGTTTAATTCAGCTTTAAGATTTCTAAAATTAGCATATATAATTGTATAGCGATCACTTATTTGACTTAATCTTTCATTCGCTGCTTTTATTGCCAACTGATCCTGATCAAAGCAATATAAATGACCTGTAGTTAGTCTTTTTAGAATCTCTGAACTATGACCACCAGCTCCAAGTGTACAATCAACATATATGCCATCTTCTTTGATATTCAATCCTTCAATGGACTCATTTAATAAAACACTTACATGATGAAACATAATTTCCTCCTAATCTTCATCTAACTCCTCTGTAACCTCATCAAAATCATCTTCATCTTCCATATATTCTTCCCAGACTTTAACACTCCAAATTTCTATATGATCTGCAGCACCAATAATCACACATTCTTTTTCTAACTGAGCTTTTTCTCTAAGAAGAAGTGGAATATTAATTCTTCCTAATTTATCAAAATCACATTTTTTAACTCTAGAAGTAACTGTTCTAATGTATTTACGTGCTTTAGCTTTCTTTTGAGATAATGTAAGAAGCTCGTTATAAAACTTCATCCAGCCTTCTTCTGTATATACAGATAAACAGCCATCATTACCTTTTGTAACGTATACAGTTTCACCACATTCACTTCTCATCTCAGCAGGAATGCTTAAACGTCCCTTAGCGTCGATGTTATGTCTATATTCACTAAGAAACATTTTCATCACCCACTTTTTTACACTGTTTTACACTTCATAGCACTTCTTTTCCACCATTATACCTCAAAACCACCTGGTTTGTATAGTAAAACTTTTATTTTCATAAAAAAAGAGTATAAAATATGTTAAAATAACCTTGAGGTGAAGATATGAAAACAATTGGATTTATTGGTGTAGGTGTTATGGGAAAGCCAATGGTTAAACATTTAAAAGAAGCTGGATATGAAGTTTCAATATATACAAGAACTAAAGAAAAAGTTTTATCTTTATTAGATGAAGGAATTATTTGGTGTGATACAATTAAAGATTGTGTTAAAAACAAAGATATTGTTATGACAATGGTTGGTTATCCTAAAGACGTAGAAGAAGTTTATTTTGGTAAAGATGGAATTATTGAAAATGTAAAAAAAGGTTGTATATTAATTGACTTTACAACTTCTTCTCCTCGCCTAGCAGCAAAGATTTATATGCAGGCAAAAGAAAAAGAAGTTTATAGTTTAGATGCTCCTGTTTCTGGTGGAGATATAGGAGCAATATCTGCTAGTTTATCAATTATGGTTGGTGGTGATAAAGAAGTATTTGATAAGATGATACCTATATTTAATGTTTTAGGAAAAACAATTCATTTTTGTGGCAGTGCAGGAAATGGACAACATGTTAAAATGAGCAATCAAATAGCAATCGCAGGAACGATTGCTGGTGTTTGTGAAGCTATAACTTATAGTAAAAATGTTAATATGGATTTAAATATTATGATGCAATGTATCTGTAATGGAGCTGCTGGCAGCTGGCAGCTAACAAATAATGGAAATAACATCATTAATAACAATTTTGAACCAGGATTTTATATTAAGCATTTTATTAAAGATATGAAGATTGCTAGAGAGGAAATGGAAAGTCAGGGAATACATTTAGAAGTTCTAGATAAAGTATTAAATATGTACGAATCACTTAATGAAAATGAATTAGGAACTCAAGCTCTTATACATTACTATAATAAAGGCTAGCATAAAAATGCTAGCCTTTTTGAAAACGTTTTGCCATCTTTTCTAATTGTGATCTTGATATATGAAATTTCTCACATACTTCATCAATATAATTATTTAATTCTTCAGGAGATTTATTATTTATATCATCAATATCTATTCCAAAGTTATTCATAACATTTTTCACATTATCAAACATAGCTGTATCACCCTTACGATAATTTTTCATCATATCATCATAATATTTTTGAGCAGTATCAAACATTTCTTCTTCTTTTTTATCTTTTTCTTCTATCTGTTTATAAACTTTCAATAATTCATCTATTTCTTCACTATCTAAGCCTAGTTCATCAAAGAATTTTAATGCTTCCACACATAATTTTTCTAACTCGTATTGATAATCACTATCATCCATACGTTCTATGACTTCTAATTCTTCTTTTATTTCTTTTATTGTATTTAAATTTTCTTTAGTAAGAATAATATTTTCATATATATCTTCTTCTAAATCTTTAATGATATATGGAATATAATAAGCTATTTTTTCATGCATTGATAATTTCATTTCTATTTTAATATCAGTTATATAAGATAAC
>CAZWZD010000067.1:0-6907 GCA_964638235.1 uncultured Erysipelotrichales bacterium | reverse complement strand
TAACTCTTTCTGATCCTTCATCAGCATCTTTGTCTACATATACGACTTCTTTTTCCTTAGTTAAAACAGCAGTACCATCATCTACATTGTATGCTACTTGAGTAGTTTTAGTTGGAGTATAAATATAATATCCATCATAAGTTGTAAACAAAATTGCAGGTACATAATTTAAAACTGTATTCTTAGATGCACTTGACATACCTAAATTAGTAGTTAACGTAGTAAAAAATGTATTAACTGACGCTAATACATAACTTTTTACAGATTCACCACTAACCTTTTGAGTATTCAAAGAATTTATTTGATATGCAGCAATTGCATCATAAGTTGAATCATTTAATTTAGTTTGATATTGGGTTTGTAAAACCAATGTATCTGTTTGATTTTGTATATAATATGATAATACTAAAGATAATGGTAATACAATTAAAACAAATATTATTGCAAAATTTTGATATTTCATCTAATACCCTTTCTAAAAATTAGGTACGAGTACCATTATTTTGAACAACACCAGCATGTGAACCAGATATTTGATAAGTTCCTTTTCCTGTTATTGAATAAAAAGCATTTCTTAAAGATTGAGCAATAGTTGTATCTGTATTTGTTGATGTAACTGATACAATATCGCCTTCTTTTAGAGGATAAGTTCCACCATTATAAACTCTTTCTTCAATTGCTTCTGTATAAACTGAGTAATAACTATTTTCACCAACAACAGAACTTGTTGTCCATGAAGATTTTTTACCAACATTGTCATCTTGTACCTTTACTTCCATTTCAGTATTAAAAGTATGACCTAAACTATTAATTTCTTCTTTATAAGCTGATAAATCAGATTGAGTAATTGCTCCAACATTTCTTATTTGATCAACAAACTCAACTGTATCTTGTTGTAATGCTTGTCCTGCAATATCATCATTTCTATCAGCGATTGTCATTAGTGGAAAAACGAACATTAATATAGCTGCTAAAAATATTGCTATTATTGTTACTAATGTATCATTCATCTTTTTTCCTCCTATTTTTATTTTTATAAATGTTTTTTTATTTAACTGGTGGTGTAACCAGTGTATAAGTTATTATTGTTTTGGTTGTTGCTGGTCTTTTTACAATTTCTTCTCCATATTCATCAATACTAACTTCCCCATCTGTTCGATATTCTACATATCTCTCTTCAAATTTTTCATCTTTATATTTCATAAGATAATTGTTTATTCCTTTGTCCGAATAATTTATATTTTTGTAATATTTTGATTGTTTTCCATATATATATGAATTTATTCTATCTAAATAATATTTTGTATTTTGGCCTTTCCATGGAGCTCCAAATAAATAAGCATCTTTACTTGAGTCATTATATAATTTATTTAAATATGTTATATAGTAATAATTTGGATTTTTCGAAAGATCAGCTCCAGGATTAGCTCCAGGATCAGTTCCAACTAAATTTTCAATATCTTTATCAAAAATTTGAAGTACAGTACCATCTGTAGCTAATATTTTAATTTGAATATTATCATCAGATTGTCCATATCTATATATAGTTGGTATTATTGTTTCAACCCCTACTACTCGAGTAACTGTCGCATCTAATGAACCAATCCTTGCAAAATAATTATTTGGATCAACACCGCCAATGATTGCATCAGTAGCTTCTCTAGCTCTGGAGAACATGACCATCGTCACTGAAAAAGCTATTATAAATACAAGTGCTGCAGCACCCATTTTTAATGCATCGGATACATTCTCCATACAATCCTCCTATTTCAATAACACTTATTATTCTGTTCCTATTACCATAATACAAACATAAACCCCTTCTCTTGATTCAGCTGTAATTTGATAAGTTTTTGATGAATTTATTTTTGATTTTAATGCTGTCATTTCTGCTGTTGCTGCTTTTACATTATTCTCATTATTATTTCCATTTCCATCTCCATCACTAAATGTAGGAGAGCTTCCTGAACCCTTATTACCTGTCGCTTCACCATAAAAGTTACATTCTGTACAAGCGTCATCTAAATCTGTATAATCACCATAATTTTTTATACCTGATGCAGATATACTTATAAATTTACCTGTTTTATTTGCATTCTCCTGATTTTGACTTATGATATTATCTATCATTGATTTTACTTCTGAGCCTTTTACCGTATCACCTATATAAGATTTTATTTTTGCATTGTATATATCTTTTTCTTGTTGTGACATTTGGTTTACTGCTGAATCTACTGTTGCACTTGCTGAATTATAAACATACATTCCTATTGCTATAAGCAATATACATATTAATATTGCTCCTGCTATTAATAAAGCTTTTGATGCATTCTCCATTTTTTCCTCCTTATAAAATCTAATTACCTCCACCTGATATCATTACACAAACATAAACTCCTTCTCTTGATTCTGCTGTAACACTATAAGTTTTTGATGAATTTATTTTTGATTTTAATGTTGTCATTTGCGCTGTTGCTGCTTTTACATTATCCTCAGTATTTTTTCCATCACCGCCAGAGTCAGCCCAATTAGCTACTGCATTTGAAGTTGCTCCCTGACATGTAGCTTTTCCATAATAATTACAGTTCGCACATGCATTGTCAAGATTTCCACCAACAGTATAATTTTTTATACCAGCTGTACTAATACTTATAAATTTACCTGTTTTATTTGCATTTTCTTGATTTTGACTTATGATATTATCTATCATTGATTTTACTTCTGAGCCTTTTATCGTATCACCTATATAAGATTTTATTTTTGCATTGTATATATCTTTTTCTTGTTGTGACATTTGGTTTACTGCTGAATCTACTGTTGCACTTGCTGAATTATAAACATACATTCCTATTGCTATAAGCAATATACATATTAATATTGCTCCTGCTATTAATAAAGCTTTTGATGCATTCTCCATATTTTCCTCCTTTATCTTTTGATTTAATTATATTTTATATTCACCTTTACTAAGGTAATAATAATAACTATTTTATTGTATTTTTTCTGTAAATACTATTTGTTTAACTTGTCCGCTTTTTGAATGATATTGTACATCTGTCATTTCAAATAGTAAATCACTAAAAGCATATTCAACTGTTTCTATACTTGATTTACTATTTAAAATCAAATCCTCCATTGGTATTTTTACTAATTGCGTTTTATCTTTACTTGATGTTGTTTCTAAATATATTCTTATTGTATTAGTATCATTTTCAATAAAGGTTAAATCATCATTTTGTTTTATTTTATTTTGTCTATTTAATTCTATTGCTCTATTCATTAAAGTTACTACTTTATTTATTTGTACTATACTTTTTTCATATCCTAAAAACTCTTTATTTATATTTTGTATTTCAGTTTTTGTTTTTGTATATTCTGTATATCTTACAAATACAGCTGTAACAACAATTATTACAATCGTAGCAATTAATATGAAAACTTTCTTCATTTTTACCTTTCAATTATATTATAATAGTATTTATTTTTCAAGACATTTATTTCAAAAAACCCATGATTTGTTATATCCTAAATTTATCCCGAGTAGCCGCATTCCTCAATATACCATTTACAGTATCTTCATCATACCCATTACTTTCATTTGTGTCAGAAGACATACGAGCAGAAGGATAAAAACGAACTTCTATTATTCTTCCTTCAGCATCATAATTGACTATTCTGATTTCGTATGTTGCAACTCTTTTAGAGTTTGGACTATATTGATCAATATAATATGCTCCTTGTATTAATTTTTCATATGCTTCATCTGTTTTATTTTGAATGTTCTCACATATCACATCCTTATCCATTTGATCATGTACCGTGTATAAATCAACTTTAATTAATCCATATAAATCACTAGCATGCTCTATAGGATTTATTTGTGCAGCTTTTGCTTTTGTATAATTATAATCCCATGCAAAATTTGCTACTGTTATTATATCATGAATAGTTGCATAAGTTTGAGTTGTAAGTTCTTCAGATTTAACAACAGCTCCAACATATTTAGTAAAATGACTATTAAATGTTGCTATCTCAGATGCAGATTCTCTATCATGATAACTTTGTGATACGCCTGATGCTGAGGTAAACACTCTAACAGCTATATATATAATTAATAATGCTATTAATAAGCCTGCAGCCATTAATAAAGCTTTTGATGCGTTTTCCATTTGTTTCCTTTCTTAATTTACATTTATAAATTATGAATCTTTTTCTTCAAATGTCATTTGATATATCCTTCCGGTATCACTATAATCAACTTTCGTACATTGAAATATGCACTTTTTTAACTGATCAAATCCTTGTGTATCTGTAACAATATAATCTTGAAGTTCACTCTTCTGTCCCTCAACCATTGCATATAAAGGACTATGCTTTTTATACTTAGCTGTTGAAGTATTTCCTTTTATTAATATATTATCTATATATTCTAAAGTTATAGGATTTACAGGATCTCCGACACTCTTTTGAGCATCCTCTATTATTTGCTCTTTAAATGTTTTTGTATCTCCTGGAGCTTTTTCTAATGAATATGTATAGTGTGCTACAAATATATCATTAGTTATCTCCTTCTTAGGATTGCTTCCTGTCACGCCTAATCCTGAATCCACAGGACATAGTGTTCTTTCATTTGTACTTTGATTTATAGCATATACGGTAGTGGTAGTAAGTTCACTCACAGTAGTTGAGTTCATTACAAAAATTATATTTACCGATCCCTCTGCATCAGCATCATAATATCCATCACAATAACTTGAATTTAATAGTTGACCAGCATTAGCTGTTTTATTAGCTGCATATGCCAATCCAAGAACTGAAATTAAATCTGTTCCATACATAGTTGTTTTATCAAATGCATTAAATCTTCTATTAAACTCTTCTGTTTGCTCTATAGCAGTCTGCTCATCTTTTGCTGTCTCTGCATCTTCCATCACATTAAATACAAGTACAATTAAACTGACTAATAATAATCCTATTAATAATTCTCCAGCAATCTTTAGTGCATCTGCTATATTTTCCATTCTTTACTCCTTTTACATTTCTGAACTCATAGTTGCAAACGCCTCTGTCATACTTAACATACCAATTACACATAATGGAGCTATTAAATAGCCAACAAATAGACATACCATTGGTGCAAATCCAACAACTTTTCCTATCATTGATTTTCTTGAAATTAGTCTATCATTTGATTCTTTACGTTTTTCTTGATAGTATGCTCTTTCTGTATCTAGCTCATCAAAAGCCTCTCTGATTGGAATCTTTTCAACAGCTGATTGCAAACTCTCTATAATACGTATTAATTGAGGGAAAGATACGTCATTTTTAAGTTCTTCCAAAGCCTCCCATGGACCGCTCTCAAAGTTATTAACACATTTTGAAATTGGTTCCTTAAATATATTTGAATATCTTTCTAGCCATTCAAGTATCATCTCAACATTTACCCTCTCAATTTTCATAAGCATTAGGATAATTGTTTGAAACTGCATTACTTCGTTTTCCATGTCCATCTGTCTCATCATTTTTTGAAACATTAGTAACCAAATTGGTCCATAATATGCAATTGCACCAACTCCAAATGAAATCAAGAATTCTAAAGCTTTCATATACTCATTTTGTACTGTTTTTAAGTCTTCATAAATCCAATCTGCTGCATCACTTAATTCTTCATCTGTCGCGATTTTATAAAATTCCTCTGTTTTTATATCCTCTAAAATCATCTCTTTTGTAACGCCATCATCAGTTCTATATTTTTCCATATATTTATTATGCACTTCTAGTTCAGCACTAGCAGTTACTGCTTGCTCTTCATTCATATTACCCAGCAAATCATAATCTCCACGCGGCTCTTCATATATATACTCTATTGTCAGGTTATGTAATTGCCAAAATATAAATAACATAACCAGAAATCCAACAATAGCATACATACATCTATCAATATAGAGCCATTCTATTTTCAGTTTTGTAGCTGAATCTTTCATTAATCTTATTTTTAATCTATATTCTTTGGTACCTTCCTTTGGAACAATCATATCAATAAATTTTTTTACATATTTCTTTTTATATAATTTATTTTCCCAAGGATTCTGCATATCTTTTTCAGTATTAACACTACCATTATCTTTAAGAGTTCTAACCATAATATAACATATAAATGTTAATACTATTAATGCAACTTGAGCTATAAATCCTGTTTTTCCTTCATAAAATTGGTTTGTAAAACTAAACATACTTATTGCCCATGATTTAATTGGCTCTAAGAATAATATAGGTAGTGCAGCAATCATTGATAATGACTGAAATACATAATCTAATTTTTCTCTTTTTAATATCTCAATCTGCATTTCTTGAGTAATATTATTTAAATTTTTCAAATATAATGATGCACCATCTGAATCAGTTCTATCACCAAACTCTTTTGTTAAGTAAGAAATTCCTGCAAACTCTTTTAAGAAACTATTAGGTGCAATATCGTAATATTTTTCGAGCTCCATTTCAGGATCATCTGATATTAGTATTTCATATATTTTTTCAGCTTGTCTTGATACCTCAAGTTCATCATTTTGAGCTACCTCATATACAGCCTCTTCAACTAAGTTAAATTCATGATATGCATGTCTCATTTCTGAAAACATATCAATTTGTTCTTTTAGTAATTTATTATCAATTTTATCAACCATACCACTTAGCAAACTCTCAATAAAGAAAAGCTCAAATAAGTAAAGAGTCGCAAGTAAGATTCCATTTCCTTTTGCAAGTAGATAAATAAAAATTGCTACTATAATTGCAATTACTATAGCCTTAGAAACCATTTGTGCTACTTGCATTCTTGTTAAGTACTCATCTTCAAGGTTAATAATTTCTACTCTTCTTCTAAGTTTTAAAACGTATCTTCTTACAAAAG
>CAZWZD010000066.1:0-7024 GCA_964638235.1 uncultured Erysipelotrichales bacterium | reverse complement strand
ATATTATCGTGATATGGGATATCATGTAGCAATTATGGCAGATTCAACTTCTCGTTGGGCTGAGGCTTTGCGTGAAATTTCAGGACGTTTGGAAGAAATGCCTGCTGAAGAAGGATTCCCAGCTTATTTACCATCACGATTATCTCAATTCTATGAACGTGCTGGATATATGGATAATTTAAATGGAACAAAAGGCTCTGTAACTATCATTGGAGCAGTATCTCCTCAAGGTTCTGACTTTTCAGAACCAGTTACTCAGAACACAAAACGTTTTGTTAGAACTTTCTGGGCACTTGATAAAGCTTTAGCTTATGCAAGACACTATTTTGCAATTAACTGGAATCAAAGCTATAGTGAATATGTTCCTGACTTACAAAGATGGTTTAATAAAAATGTAAGTCCTAAATTTGTAAGTGATAGACAAGAATTGCAGAGTATTTTAGCAGAAGAAACAAAATTGATGGAAATTGTTAAATTGATGGGTTCTGATGTGTTACCAGATGATCAAAAGCTGATTATTGAGATTGCGAGAGTTGTTCGTGTAGGATATTTACAGCAGAATGCTTTCCATCCTGATGATACATATGTTCCATTGGAAAAGCAATTAAAGATGATGGAAGTTATCTTATATCTTTATAAGAGATGTAGAGATGTTGTTAGTACTGGGAAACCAATGAGATTAATTATTGAAACTGGTATTTTTGATAAAGTTATAAAAATGAAATATGATGTTCCTAATGCAAATATCGCAATTTTAGATGATTATAATGCTATGATTGATGATGCATTAGCAAATATTGACTAAGGAGGTTATTATGAGTCTTCAATATGTAGGATTAAGTGAAATTAATGGACCATTAGTCGTATTAGATCATGTTAAAGATGCGGCATATGATGAAATGGTTGAAATTTCTTTGAAAGATGGAACAACACGTTTAGGTCGTATTGTTCAACTTGAAGGTGAAAAAGTTGTTGTTCAAGTTTTTGAAGGAACAAATAGCCTATCTTTAAAGAATACAAAAACAAGATTATTGGGACGTCCAATGGAATTGCCATTATCTAAAGAAATCTTAGGACGAACTTTTTCTGGAGCAGGGAAACCTATAGATGGTTTAGGTGATATATATGCTGAAAAATCAATGGATATTAATGGACAACCATTAAATCCAGTTTCTCGTGTTTATCCAAGAAACTATATTAATACTGGTATTTCTTCAATTGATTGTCTAATGACTTTAATTCGTGGACAAAAATTACCAATATTCTCTGGTTCTGGTTTACCACATAATCAATTAGCAGTTCAAATTGTTAAGCAAGCAAGAGTTGCTGATGATGAAGGAAAAGGTTTCTGTGTGGTTTTTGCTGCAATGGGTGTTACTAATGATGTAGCTGATTATTTCAAAAGATCTTTTGAAGAAGCTGGGGTTATGGAAAGAGTTGTTATGTTCTTAAATTTATCTAATGATCCAATCATTGAACGTACATTAACTCCTCGCTGTGCTTTAACAGCAGCAGAGTATCTAGCATATGAACATGATATGCATGTATTAGTTATTTATACAGATGTAACTTCATATTGTGAAGCATTGCGTGAATTCTCTTCAAGCAAAGGAGAAATACCAGCCCGTAAAGGATATCCTGGTTATTTATATTCTGATTTAGCTTCTTTATATGAAAGAGCAGGTATTACAAAACAGGCAAAGGGTTCTGTAACTCAAATTCCTATTTTGACAATGCCTAATAATGATATTACTCATCCTGTACCTGATTTAACCGGATATATTACTGAAGGGCAGATTACTTTAGATTCTGAATTAAATGCAATGGGAATTTATCCTCCTGTTAGTGTTTTACCTTCATTATCTCGTTTGATGAAAGATGGAATTGGTGAAGGATATACAAGAGCAGATCATTCAGACGTTTCTAATCAGTTGTTTGCTTGCTATGCTCATGTTCAGGATGTTAAATCATTAACTTCAGTTATTGGTGAAGATGAGTTATCACCAGTAGATAAAAAGTATATGGAATTTGGACGTTTGTTTGAACAACATTTTATAAATCAGGGATTCCATACAAATAGAACAATAGAAGAAACACTAGATTTAGGATGGACATTATTATCTGTTCTACCTAAAAGCGAATTAGATCGTATTGACAATGCTGTATTAGAACAGTTCTATGACCATAAAAAAGCAGTTAAAACTTTTGATTTAAAAGAAGATCAATTAATTAGAGAGTTAGAGCAGGCAGTAAATAATGGCTAATCAAGTATTTCCCACTAAAGGGAATTTAATGGCAACAAAAAAGTCATTAGAACTAGCAAAAATGGGTTATGATCTAATGGATCAAAAAAGAAATGTTCTAATTAAAGAAATGATGGATTTACTAGATGATGTTAAGCTTATTCGTGATGAAATCACAGAAGCATATCAAAGAGCATACTATGCACTTCAGGAAGCTAATATGTCTGTTGGTATTATTAGCGACATAGTAGAAAATGTTCCAGAAGATAATGGAATAAGTATTTCCTATCGCAGTGTTATGGGAGTAGAAATTCCTAAAGTTACATACAATCAGAAATTTTCTATTAGAGGATATGACTTTGAAAGAGCTAATTCAAAAGTTGACTATGCTTATATGTGTTTTTCACACGTTAAGCAATTAACGGTAAAATTAGCAGAAATAGAAAATGCAGTTTATCGTTTAGCAAATGCAATTAGAAAAACTCAGAAAAGAGCTAATGCCTTAAAGAATATTTCAATTCCTGAGTTTGAGGCAACAGTAAAATTTATTAGTGAAGCCTTAGAAGAAAAGGAAAGAGAAGAATTTTCTAGACAAAAAGTTATAAAAGGGTTTAAAGAAAAACAAGATTAATTTCTTGTTTTTTTGATTACAATAAATAATGAAGATAATAAAAATATACTTTAAAATATTATCAAAATATGTATAATAATGAATGTTGAGTAGAAAGGAGTTTAAAAATATGAATCCATTAATTTTACAAACAGATTTTGGACTATCTGATGGAGCTGTTAGTGCTATGTATGGAGTAGCATTTAGCGTAAATGAAAATTTAAGAATATTTGATCTAACTCATGATATTAAGCCATTTGATATTTGGGAAGCTTCATATCGTTTAATACAGACTGTCAATTATTGGAAACCAGGAACGGTTTTTGTTTCTGTAGTTGATCCTGGAGTAGGAAGTGCAAGAAGAAGTATCGTTGCAAAAACAGTTGGCGGTCAATATATTGTAACACCTGATAATGGTACATTAACACACGTTAAGAAAATTATTGGTATTGTAGAAGCAAGAGAAATTGATGAAACGATTAATCGTCTGCCAAATTCTGGTGAAAGCTATACTTTCCATGGCAGAGATATTTATGCTTATACAGCTGCTAGATTAGCTGCTGGAGTCATTGATTTTAGTGGTGTTGGACCATCTATTGAAGTAGAATCAATTGTTGAATTAAGAACTGAACCTGCATATAAAGAAAAAGATATTATCCATGGGACAATCGATGTATTAGATATCCGTTTTGGTAGTTTATGGACAAATATCCCTAGAACGATGTTTAAAGAACTGAATGTTGAATTTGGTCAGAATGTAGAAATTTGTATTGAACATGAACATCGTATAGTCTATAAAAATGTAATGGTCTATGCTAAAAGCTTCGCAGATGTTTCTACTGGCGAAACATTATTATATACAAATAGCTTAGATAGAATGGCTGTTGCAATCAATCAGGGAAGTTTTGCGAATGCATATAATATTTCTACTGGAACATCTTGGAAAATAGCTGTTCGTAAAGCTCCAAAAATAATTTATGAATAAAAGTAAAATTATATTTAATTTTGTAAAATTCAGAAAAATTATTGACTTTTATATCCTATAGGTTTAATATGTTTTTGTAATACAATAAAGACGATGAAAAGAATAGTAGTCTATTTAAGATGCATAGAGAGTTCTTGTTTGGTGGAAAAGAAAGATTGAGGATAGATGAAGATGGCCTTGGAGTTGCATAGTTGAGCTTTTGAAAGTTAGGTTATGTCGGGTTCACCCGTTATAGTGATAGAGTATAAATCTTTTTAGAGAGTACTTGATGAGGAAATAATTGTGAAATTATTTTAAATAAAGGTGGTACCACGTTAACTCGTCCTTTGATTAGGATGAGTTTTTTTATTGTATTTATAAGTTTGGAGGTGAAATTAATAAAATTTAATCATTAATAATAAAACTTTGTTGACAAATTGATAATTAGGATTTAGTATTTTAGTGTCTAAATAAAGAAAATAGGGAGGAAAATCTTATGAGTAAAAAGACAACATTACAAAAATTTATTGGTGTATGGAACACAAAAACAATAGTAGGGGTAGCTATCGGAGCTGCATTGTTTGGAGTATTGATGAACTATGGATCAATCAAAATTTTTACAAACACATCATTGACAACAGCAATGATCGTTCCAATCATAGTAGGAGGATTATTTGGACCAGTACCAGCATTTGTAGCTGCAGGTATCGGAAATGTAATAGCTGATTTGATTGGTGGCTGGGGATTTTGGTTTGACTGGTCAATTGGAAATGCAGTATTAGGATTATTTGTAGGAGCATTACCATTATATGGTGCATATATAGAAGATGGAATATTTGAAGTAAAACATATGATTATTTATGCAGTATTATGTGTAGTAGGATGTGCAGTATCATTTGGATTAGTAACACCATTCTTTACATATTTATGGTATGGTGGAGAATTGACAATTACATTATATCAATCAGTAATTAGCTCTATTTCAAATATTATAGTTTTATTAGTAGCAGGAATACCTGTTTTGAAAGTATTAGCAAGTAGAAATTCTCGTGGTCAAAATTTATCTGCTGAGTAATGAAAACACCCGTAATAGAGTTTAAAGACTTTAGTTTTCGTTATAAACAGCAAACTAAAGATACTTTAAAAAATATAAATCTAACGATATATGAAGGTGAGAAAGTGCTTTTATTAGGTCCATCTGGATGTGGTAAATCCACTCTTTCTCACTGTATCAATGGATTAATTCCATTTTCATTTGATGGTGATATGAAAGGGTCTTGTAAAATTGCTAGCATGGAAACAGTTCATTCTAGCATTTTTAAGTTAAGTAGCAAAGTTGGTACTGTATTGCAAGATTCAGATGCTCAGTTCGTTGGATTATCTGTAGGAGAAGATATCGCATATGCATTGGAAAATGATAACATGCCACGAGTTCAAATGATTCCGCGTGTATACGAATCTGCTAAAATTGTAGATATGCATAACTTTTTAGAGCAAGTTCCTTATGATCTTTCAGGAGGTCAAAAACAAAGAGTTGCTTTAGCTGGTATTATGCATGATGATGTTAAAATATTATTATTTGATGAACCATTAGCAGCACTTGATCCTATGATGGGTAATTATGCTATTGATTTAATTGATAAAATTCATAGAGAACAAAAGAAAACAGTTGTTATTATTGAACATCGACTTGAAGATGTATTATATCGTCATGTAGATAGAGTTATTTTAATGAAAGATGGATCAATTATTGCTGATATGACACCTGATGAATTATTAGTAAGTCCACTGTTAAAAGAAAACAGCATAAGAGAACCATTATATATTACTGCTTTAAAAAATGCTGGTTGTGTTTTAGATTCTCATGATATTTCTAATGTTAATGATATTCCATTAGATAAATATAAAGATAAAGTCATTGAAGATTTTAAGCATACAATACATAAACAGCCAAAAGAAAAGAAAGATGTTGTTATTGATGTAAAAAATGTAGGATTTAGTTATGATTCTCATCATAAAGTTTTAGAAAATGTTAGTTTTCAAGTAACTAGAGGTGAAAAAATCGCAATTGTTGGAAAGAATGGTGCTGGTAAAAGTACAATCGCAAAATTACTTTGTGGTATTATTAGACCATCAACTGGTGAAATTTTAATTAACAATCAGAATTATATGCAGTATTCAATCAAAGAGATTGGAGAAAAAATAGGTTATGTCATGCAAAATCCTAATCAGATGATTGTAAAAGATATGATTAAAGATGAAGTTGGTTTAGGATTAGTTTTACATGGATATAAAGCAGAAGAGGTAGAAAAGAATGTTGAAGAAGCATTAAAAATGTGTAATCTTTATCCTATGAGAAATTGGCCTGTTTCAGCATTAAGTTATGGTCAAAAGAAACGTGTTACAATTGCTTCTATTCTAGCAATGAAACCAGATGTTATGATCTTAGATGAACCAACTGCAGGACAGGATTATAAAGTTTATACAGAAATTATGACTTTCCTAAATCGTCTTAACGAAGAATTTGGAATTACTATATTATTTATTACTCATGATATGCATTTAGCTATAGAATATACTGATAGAGCTATAGTATTTAGTGAAGGAACTTGCATAGGAGATGACAGTGTATTTAAAATTTTAAGTGATCAGGATATTATTGAAAGAGCACATTTGAAAGAAACATCATTATTTACATTGTCAAAACGTTTAGGATTGCCATGTGATGAATTTACAGAACATTTTATTGAATTTGAAAGGATGAATCGTCATGAATAATTTTATTATCAATCTCATTCCTGGTGAAACATTCCTTCACAAATTATCAGGAACAACAAAAGTTCGTTTATTCTTTATATTAATTGTTTATTTAATTATGTCTTTTGATCTAAGATTAATTTTACCTGTATTTATTTTAAGTATTATAGGTTTAATATCTTTAAAACCTAAGTTTAAATCTTTAAAGTATATTGTATTCTTTGTAGTAGCTATGAATATAGTGAATATTATTTTATATTATCTAGCAAATCCTCATTTAGGTATGTTATATTTTGGTCATGAGAATATTTGGTTTTCTTTTAATGAACATTATATTGTTACATATGAAGAAGTCTGGTTCTTGTTATCTAGATTGATCAAGATGCTTGCATCATTTTTAGTATCTTTAGACTTTATATTGGCTATAACACCTAGTGAATTTGCAGCAGG
>CAZWZD010000065.1:0-7058 GCA_964638235.1 uncultured Erysipelotrichales bacterium | reverse complement strand
TTTATAAATATTTAATGATTTTTTACTGTTATAATGCAAAACGAACATTTTTGAACTCGAAATGATAAAATATCACTATTATTATTAAATAATAACGGATATTAAAAAATTTAAAAAAAATGAGGAGATTTGTATATGCTAGAATCACGTATTTCTATTATTAGTGAAAAGTTAGAAAAATATGGTAGTGTTGAAGTAAAACAATTAAGTGAAGAATTTAAAGTTTCTCAAAAAACTATTCGAGCCGATTTAACTAAAATGGAGAAAATGGGGCTATTAAAACGTGTGCATGGTGGAGCAGTTTCTAAGCTCAAACAAAGTGAAGATGCTTATTTTAATAAATATAGAATGGTTTCACTTACTGAAAAAGAATTAATCGCAAGACTTGCTTTTGATTTTGTGCGAGATTTTGGACTAGCTGGAAATACATTTTTTATTGATGCAGGAACAACTAACTATGAATTTGCTAAGTATTTTGGAAATATGCATAATATTATTATTACGAATGATTTATTAATTGCATCTAAATTATCAAATGTGAATATTTCTGTTCACTTAACAGGTGGACAGATTATCAATGAAGTCAATAAATATCTAATTGGTTCTGATGCTATTAATATGATTAAGAATCATTATGCTGATATCTGTTTTCTAGGAACAAATTCTATAAGTATAGATAAAGGTCTTATGACTCAAACATTTGGTGATTATGAAGTAAAAAGATCTATGATGACACAATCTAAAGTAATTGTATGTTTAGCTGATAGTTCAAAGTTCGGAAAGACTTCATTTGTAAAATTTGCAGATATTAAGGATATTGATTATATCATCACTGATAAAATCAATAGACAACAAATTGATGAATTTGCTAAACAAGGTGTAAAAGTCATTTCGGCTTCAGTTGAAGATTAATGTTTTTCTACTATAAATAATCATTTACTTTTAAATGATTGATAGTTATACTATTAAAAAGAGGTAAGAATATGAAAAGAAAAGTTATATTATTTGATTTAGATGGAACGCTTCTTCCAATGAATACAGATTTATTTGAAAAGATTTATTTTAAAGGTTTATGTCAGAAGTTTACTAATATGATTGATAGTCAGTTGCTTGTTAAATCTATCTGGGAAGGCACAAAAGCAATGATGTTGAATGATGGACATTTGACAAATAGAGAAGTATTTGCGAAAAGATTTACGCAAGTAAGTGGATTAGATTATTATATGCATGAAGAAGAGTTTTTAAAGTTTTATGAAAATGAATTTCAAGACTGTTTAAATGCTTGTCAAGTCACTAAAACAAGCAAAGAAATTATAGATATATTAAAACAAAAAGGATATACAGTTGCAATTGCTACAAATCCTATTTTTCCTAAAATCGCTACAGTGTCAAGAATGAATTGGCTGGGATTGAATTATGAAGATTTTCCATTAGTAACAACATTTGAAAATAGTTATCATGCAAAGCCTAATCCACAGTATTTTCAAGATGTTTGCGATTATTTAAATGTTGATCCTCAAGATTGCATTATGGTTGGTAATGATGTAGAAGAAGATGGAATCGCCAGCAAGTTAGGAATAGAAGTGTTTTTAATTACTGATTGCTTGTTAAATAAACATAATCTTCCTTTAGATGATTATGATACATATACATTAGAACAATTGAAACAATGGGCATATAAACAATAAAAAATATTCGTTTTTAAAAACGAATATTTTTACTTTGGAATCATTGTATATATTGCATCTGCAACACCATTTTCCTGACATGATTTAACAACTTTATAAGCTAATTTTTTTATTCCCTCTTCTGCATTTGCTGGAGCAAATGAATATTTAAATCTTTGAAACATAGTAATATCATTATAACTATCACCTAATACCATGACTTCATCTTTTTTTATTTTGAACTGTTTAATAACATTTTCTAAAATTAATCCTTTTTGAGCATGATAATCTGTAACTTCAACATTATCGTCAAAAGAAGATAAATAAGCAATATCAGTAATATATTCCAATTTACTTTTTGCTTTTTCTATAAGTTTAATATTTAAAGAAAAAGCTTCAACTTTAATAATATCAATATCACTTTTCAAAAATTCTTCAACATTATCAATATGTCTAAGATGCATACAAGGTAAATCTTTAGGAATCTCATCACGTTTTTGATGAAAACGCTGAGAACATCTTTCAATAAATGCTTCTTTAACTTCGATTGGATCATGTGTTGAATATGATCCATCTGTGGTAATTATCATATAATGAATATTTAAATCATCAAAGACTTTTATCACTTCTTTAAAATGCTTCTTAGGAAAATAAGCACTTGATAATACATTTCCTTCTTTATCAGCAAATTGAGCTCCATTGCCAAGAATTGACATACAATATAAATCATATTTTTCTATAATTCCTTTTATAGATGAATAATCTCTCCCAGTTGCAATAACAAAATCAGCACCATTTTTTGCAGCATAACGAATAGCATCTAAGTTTTCGTTAGATATTTCTGTACTATTAGACAATAAAGTTCCATCCATATCAGAAACAATAAGTTTAATCATCAAATCACCTCCTTTTTTAATATAACAAATTTATTAACAAAGAATGGAGATTTTCTTGATTTGAAAAATAAATATCATTAAATTTCTTAAGTAATTTGATGCTCGCTTTTTATTCTATTGAAATAACTTCATAATCTTTATCTTCTATTGCTTTTTTCAACACTTCATTATTAATATCAGCATTTAATTTAACTACAGCTTCATTTTTTTCATGGCTTACAATAGCTTCATCTACTTGATTTAAACTTTCAAGTGCTTTCTTTACTGTAGCCTCACAATGACTACACATCATACCATCAATTTTTATTGTTTTTTCCATAATCTTTTTCTCCTTTTTCTTTATTTTCTTATCTTTAGAATGATCATATATTTTTAATAAATTTAATCTTAAAGCATTAGTTACAACACAGAAACTAGATAAACTCATAGCAGCAGCTCCAAACATTGGATTTAATTCTAAGTGGAAAATTGGAATAAATAATCCAGCAGCTAAAGGAATACCTATAACATTGTAGAAAAATGCCCAGAATAAATTTTCATGAATATTTTTTAAAGTAGCTCTACTTAAACGAATTGCTGCTGGCACATCAGTCAATTGGCTTTTCATAAGAACAACATCAGCAGCATCGATAGCAATATCACTACCTGCACCAATCGCAATTCCCATATCAGCACGAGTTAGAGCAGGAGCATCATTGATTCCATCTCCCACCATAGCCACTTTACCTTTGTTTTTCAAATCTCTAATAACACTTTCCTTACCATCTGGTAAAACACCAGCGATAACTTCATCTACACCAGATAATTTTCCAATTGCATTAGCAGTTCTTTCGTTATCACCAGTAAGCATAACAACACGAATTCCCATATTTTGTAATTCTTTGATAGCTTGAGGACTTTCTTCTTTAATAACATCAGCTACAGCAATTATACCCAATAATTGATGATCTAAAGCAAAGAACAAAGGTGTTTTTCCTTGATTAGCAAGATTTTCTGACTCTAACTTTATTTTTTCATCAATTGTTGTCAATTCACTTATAAACTTATAATTACCACCAGTTAAAGATTGGTTATTAAATTTAGCTTTTAATCCATTACCAGGTAATGCTGAAAAATCATCAACATTGTATGTTTTAATATGGTTATCATTTGAATAATCAAAAATTGCCTTTGCTAAAGGGTGCTCACTCTTTAATTCCAAAGAAGCAGCATATTCCAGCAATTCATTTTCTGTTACACTATAAGCTATAATATTAGTAACTTGTGGCTGACCTTGAGTAATCGTACCTGTCTTATCTAAAGCAACAATATCCACTTTTCCTGTTTCTTCCAAGCTGACAGCAGTCTTAAACATAATACCATTTTTTGCTCCAACACCATTACCAACCATAATAGCAACTGGAGTTGCAAGTCCTAATGCACAAGGGCAGCTAATAACTAATACTGAAATTCCTCTAGCTAGAGCATATCCAAAATCAGCACCTGTTAGCAGCCAAACTATCGTTGTTATAACTGCAATGGTAATAACAGCAGGAACAAAAACTCCAGAAACCCTATCTGCTATTTTAGCAATCGGTGCTTTTGTTGCAGCAGCATCACTAACCGTTTGAATGATTTGTGATAATGTTGTATCTTCGCCAACTCTCGTAGCCTGACATTTTAAATATCCAGATTGATTCAAAGTCGCTGCTGATACTTGATCACCAATAGTTTTATCAACTGGAATACTTTCACCAGTTAAAGCAGCTTCATTAACTGCACTGTTACCTTCAATAATAATACCATCAACTGGTATGTTTTCTCCAGGCTTTACAACAAAAATATCATCTTTATTGACTTCGTCAATAGAAACCTCTAACTCTTCATCATTTCTAATAACATTTGCTGTTTTAGGAGTCAATTTCATTAGACTTTTTAGGGCATCAGTTGTTTTACCTTTAGAACGTGCTTCTAACATCTTACCAACTGTAATAAGTGTTAAAATCATAGCAGCAGATTCAAAATAGAACTCGTCCATATAGTACATAACAGCTTCCATATCCATATTTACTTGTGCATCTGTCATCGCAAATAAAGCATAAGTACTATAAACAAACGCAGCAGTTGAACCAAGAGCTACTAAAGTATCCATATTAGGAGCTTTATGCCACAAACTCTTAAATCCACTGATAAAAAACTTTTGATTGATAACCATGATAATAACTGTTAATAATAATTGAAGTAGTCCCATCGCAACATGGTTGCCATCAAAAAATTGAGGTAATGGCCATCCAAACATCATATGTCCCATTGAAAAATACATTAATATAATTAAAAATATTAATGATGACAATAGTCTTTTCTTTAATAGAGGTGTTTCATGGTCTACCAGACTTTCTTCTTCCTGAACTTGTTTTTTTGCTCCCTTTACACTCGCATTATAGCCTGCATCAATAACTGCTTTGATAATTTCATTATCACTTGCAGTTCCTTCAACACCCATTGAATTTGTAAGTAATGAAACTGAACAGCTTGTAACACCTTCAACATTAGAAACAGCTTTTTCAACTCTACTACTACAAGCAGCACAGCTCATTCCCGTTACATTAAATTGTTTCATATTTCCTCCTTTATTTCATTAACTTCTGTAAAATAGAAATTAATTCATTAACACTATCTTCTTTACCATCTTTAATATCAGTTGTAATACAAGTTTTAATATGATTAGACAACAAAACTCTACTAAAACTATTTAAAGCTGCATTAGCAGCAGATACCTGTGTAAGAATATCGGTACAATAAGCATCATTTTCAACCATTTTTTTAATTCCACGAATCTGCCCTTCAACAATATTTAACCTTCTAATTAAATCTTTATATTCTTTTGCAGTTCTTTCTTTTGTTCTATCACAGCAATCACTCATAAAAAAACCTCCTTTACATTAAATAGTATATACCCGTATAGGGTATATGTCAAGTGAAAATAAAAGAACATCCAATTGGATGTTCTATAATGTTGTAATCATAACAGTCATATGACCATTAAATATCGTTTCTTTTTGATCACTGCATATTACAAAATGATCTCCTTTTTTAACTTCTTGATCATCTAATAAACCTTCCCCTTCAATGATACTTACCATTTGGAAAGGTGAATCATTAATGATTTTATTTTCTCCAGTTAATCTATAGCAGTCCAGTTTGAAAAATTCACTATCAACATATCTTGTCTTTGATCCATAATCTAAATGTGTATTTACAAATAAACTATTTTGAGAAATATTTGCAGGAACATTTGTTACATCAATAGATTGCTGTACATGCAATTCTCTTTCATTGCCATCTTTATCTTTTCGATGATAATCATAAACTCGATATGTAATATCACTTGATTGTTGAGCTTCATAAATCAATGATCCACTGCATATAGCATGCAATGTTCCTGAAGGAATATAGAAGAAATCACCTTTATTAATTGTAAATGAATTAAGTAAATGATCATAATCATCATTTTCAATTGCTTTGATAAATTCTTCTTTTGTTTTTGCATGATGTCCCATAACCATCTTTGTACCTTCATCAGCTTTTAAAACATACCAGCACTCTGTTTTACCCAATGAATTTTCATGTTCCTTCGCATATTCATCATTAGGATGTACTTGTACAGATAAATCATTTTTTGCATCAATAATTTTAACTAATAATGGAAATTCATCGCCTTCAATATTTCCAAATAATTCTCTATGATTGTTAAATAGCCAAGATAAACTTTTGCCAGCATATTCACCATCTTCAATAATACAGTCACCATTTTTATGAGCTGAAATAGCCCAGCATTCACCAGTATGATCACTAGGTATATCATAACCATATTCATCTTTTAATTGACTTCCACCCCATATCATTTCTTTAAATACAGGTTTCATTTTTAATATATGTCCCATTTTCGTTTCCTCCTTGATATAATTTATTATAAAGAAGATAGAAAAGAAAGTAAATATAGGAAAAATATGTTTTAATAATATTTCATAAATTGTACAAATTTATATATATCATGAAAAATAGTTTCATAGTCTTTTAATTTTGTATTTATCAATAAATTGTTGTATAATAAAAAAAGAGGTGGCATTATGGAAAAATTAAGGATTCTAAATACATTTTTTAATATTATATACGGTAAAGAATCTGCTTATATAAGAGATCTATTTTCATCATATGATAGTTTTAAAGAATTTAGAGAATGGCTAAGAAATAAAAATATAAATTTAACAACATTGGATTATATTGATGAAGAAATGTTTAATTTCATTACTCCTAATATGACAAGTTTAGAAATCAGTGTTTTCATGCACGCTGATTTTAGTGATGATATGAAAAACTTAGCATCTCAATATGAAAATAGAACCCAAATCTTAATGTTGCCATCTATTGGAAAAAAATTAGAATATCATTTAGATATAGATAATCAAGAAATCGATTATTATGAAATTGAAGATCAGTTTTTGGCTGATGATTT
>CAZWZD010000064.1:0-7129 GCA_964638235.1 uncultured Erysipelotrichales bacterium | reverse complement strand
CTTCTAGCATATCAATATAATAGCAAAAACAACATTTTTCTTAAAAAGAGCGATTTTAATTAAAAATATATATCGTATTAAACTGGAATTTTGTGTTGTAACACATGAGAAAATGCATTTTAAACATTTGGATTTTCTTTGGGTTATTGTAAGAGCAATGTGCATTACAATATATTGGTATAATCCCTTTGTTTGGATTGCTGGATATTTGTCACAGCAGGATAGTGAATTAGCGTGTGACGAGGCTGTTATTTCTTATTTGGGTGAAAGTGAAAGGAAAATGTATGGCAAGGCTTTGATGGATGTTGTTGTTAGAAAATCAAATCATATGATATTTTCAACTCAAATTACTAGAGGAAAAAAGGAAATGAAGAAAAGAATAAAGTTTATCTTAAAAAAACCAAAAAAATATTTGCTTAATAGTTTAATATGCATCATCTGTCTTTTTATGATTTGTGCCTGTACATTAACATCTCAAAATCAAAATATATTGAATATTAATAGTGATGATGATTATTTGGAATTGGTTAAGGGTATTATGCCTGATTTTATTTCAAATGAGTTGAAATGTGTTAATAAGGAAGATGGTATTGTTTCAGTATCTGATGTTTTAGATAATCCGACACTTAAATTTGATATATATTTATCGGGTGATGGTATTTCATATTTTCTCTGTGATATTGATTATTATATTTTATTGCAATCGATAGATAGCAGTGTTGATGAAGATAAAGCTAAAGATATTGTAAATAGATTTGCAGAGAAGTTTATAAATTATGATATTGAATTAACTTTAAATGAAAATTTAAATAGTGATGAAGCATATGTGTTTTTAGATCAGTATGGCAGTTTCTATATGGTTAATAAGTTGTATGGATATTTAAGTGAATATGATTATCAAAGTCAGACTATTGAATTGACAGATAATCAGAAGAATGAGCTTTTAAATGATTTAAAAGCTGTTATGCCAGATGTGATTGTTGATGAAATCAATAGTAATGGTTATTTTTACACTTATGATGATCAGAATGTGATTTCTATCGCAAATGCGAAAGAGGATCCTACTTTGAGATTAGATTTTGTTTTTGATGAAGAAGATAAGCTTATTCAATATGTTTCAAAGGAATATGGATTTGTTGAAAATCTTGGTTATCATGATATTTTATATAGTGATTCTTATTATGAGGCAATTGTGAAGAAGTTTAGTCAAGTATTTTTAGATCGTGAAGTAACTTTAACTCAAATATCACTGCCTTCTCATTATGATGGGTATGATAATTATCGTGCATATAAAGATCAGTATGGTGGCGAATATGTGATTAATATGGGTATTGAAATGGTTGTAAACTATGAAGCGTAGAGAAGATGTATTATTAGTTTTAATACATCTTTTTTTGATTTTCTATCAGTAAAATAGGAAAATGATTGATATAATCAAATGAATTTATTTTTTTAAAAAATGTTTGTTATTATATTGATTTATGCTATAATATCAAAGATAATGAATGAGGTGGAATGAATGTCAAAACAAGTATTTAGTTTAGATTTTTATGGAAAGAATATTACTGTAGAAACTGGAGAACTTGCAAAACAGGCTAATGGAAGTGCATTAGTACGTTATAATGATACAGTTATTCTTTCTACTGTCTGTGCTGGGAAGGAGCCAAAAAATGTTGATTTTTTCCCATTAACAGTTACATATGAAGAAAAATTATATTCAGTAGGAAAAATTCCGGGAGGATTTTTAAAAAGAGAAGGTAGACCAAGTGAACATGGAACATTAACTGCACGTATGATAGATAGACCTATTCGTCCATTGTTTGCAGATGGATTTAGAAATGAAGTACAGAGTGTTAATACAGTTTTATCTGTGGATCAGCAGGCAAGTCCAGAGATGGCTGCAATGTTGGGAGCATCACTTGCTTTATGTTTATCAGATATTCCTTTTAATGGGCCTATCGCTGGTGTTAATGTTGGATTGATAGATGGTGAATTTACAATAAATGCTGGTCCTGAGGAAATGGAAAGAAGTTTAATTAATCTTGAGGTTGCTGGTACTAAGGATGCTATTAACATGGTTGAAGATGATGCTAAAGAGGTTGATGAAGAAACTATGTTGAATGCTTTAATGTTTGGACATGAAGCAATTAAGGAATTGATTGCTTTTGAAGAAGAAATAGTTGAAGCTTGTGGTAAGGAAAAGATAGAAATTCCTTTGTTTGAATTAGATGAAAATATTGTTAATGAAGTTACTTTGAGAGCTATTGATGAAATGGTTGAAGCTGTTTCTATTCCTGGTAAATTAGAAAGATATGCTAAAATTGATGAAATTATGGAAACTGTTTTAGCTGAATATGAAGCTAAAGAATATGAGGATGAAGAAGTAAAGGCTGATACATTACATCAAGTTGATATTGTATTACATGATTTAGAGAAAAATGAAGTTCGCCGTTTGATTACTGAGGATAAAGTAAGACCTGATGGAAGAAAAATAGATGAAATTCGTCCTTTGGACTCTCAAATTGATTTATTGCCTAGAGCTCATGGTTCTGCTTTATTTACTCGTGGTGAAACACAAGTTTTATCAGTAACAACATTGGGAGCTTTAGGGGAAGTTCAAAAAATTGATGGATTAGGATTGGAAGATCAAAAGAGATTTATGCATCATTATAATTTCCCACCATATTCTGTTGGAGAAACTGGTAGAATGGGTGCTCCTGGCAGACGTGAAATTGGACATGGTGCCTTAGGTGAAAGAGCATTGCGTCAAGTTTTGCCTAGCGAAGAAGAATTCCCATATGCAATAAGAACAGTTGCAGAAGTGTTAGAATCAAATGGTTCATCATCACAGGCTTCTATTTGTGCTGGTACAATGTCTTTGATGGCTGCTGGTGTTCCTATCAAGAGTCCGGTCGCTGGAGTTGCAATGGGACTAGTTAAAAAAGGTGATGCGTACACTATTTTAACTGATATTCAAGGTATGGAAGATCATTTAGGTGATATGGATTTTAAAGTAGCTGGTACTAAAGATGGTATTGTTGCTTTGCAGATGGATATTAAGATTGATGGTATTACAAAAGAGATTTTAGAAGAAGCTTTAGCTCAGGCAAAGAAAGCTAGAGCAGAAATCATGGCTAATATGATGGGAGCTATTGATAAGCCAAGAGATCATTTATCTCCTTATGCTCCTAAAGTTGAATCTATGATGATTGATGTTGATTCAATTAGAGATGTTATTGGTAAAGGTGGAGAAACTATCAATGATATTATTGAAAAATGTGATAATGTAAAGATTGATATTTCTCAGGAAGGTTTAGTAACAATCTATCATAGTGATTATGATGCTATTAATAGAGCAAAGGCAATGATTGAAAGAATTGTTAAAAAAGCTGAAGTTGGTGAAATTTACGATAGTAAAGTTGTAAGAGTTGAAGATAAATATGCTTTTGTAGAACTATTTGAGGGCACTAATGGTTTCTTGCACGTTGGAGATGTTGCCCATGAAAGAATTGGTAAGGTTTCAGATGTGTTAAAGTTAGGAGATATTATTAAAGTTAAAGTTACAAAGATTACTGATAAGGGTGTTAATGTTTCTAGAAAGGCATTGTTACCTAGACCTATTCCTCAAAAGAATAAGAAAGAGGATAAAAGTGAGTAAGATTATTCTTGCAAGTACTTCTCCTAGAAGAAAAGATTTGTTAAAAAGAGAGGGCATTGACTTTATTGTTGATGCCTCTTCTATTGAGGAATGTATGGACCAATCTTTGAGCATTGAAGATAGACTAATGAAGTTAGCTAAAAATAAAGCTGAACCTATTCACAATAAATATCCTAACGATATTGTTATTGGTGCTGATACTATTGTTTATCATGATGGTAAAATCATTGGTAAACCAGTTGACAGTTTGGATGCTAGAGATATTTTGAGTAGTTTGAGTCAGAATAAGCATACTGTTTATACTGCAGTTGCAGTATATGTGGCTGATAATTTAACAACGTTTATTGATCATACTGATGTTTATTTTAAAGATATTTACAATATGATAGATGATTATATTTTATCTAAGGAATGGATTGGTAAGGCAGGAGCTTATGCTATACAAGGTAAGGGATCAAAATTCGTAGATCATATTGATGGTGATATTGATACTGTGATAGGATTGCCTGTAAGAAAGTTATTGGATTTAATAAAAAATTATTAGTTTTTTTACAAAAAAACTAAAAGTTTTTATTGAAGTCTTGTTAAATATTTATTATACTATTGACGAGTAAAAAATGGAGGATGATAATATATGGAAAAAAAGGTTAAGAGAATCGCATTATTATCAGGTGGGGGAGATTGCCCTGGTTTAAATGCAGTTATTAGAACAATTACTAAAACAGCTATTAATAAATATGGATGGGAAGTAATTGGATATGTTTATGGTTATAGAGGATTATATAATAATAACTATATTGAATTAACTGAAGAAAAAGTTGAAAATATATATAAAGAAGGAGGAACTATATTATTTAGTTCTAACAAAGACAATCTTTTCGATTATTTAGTTGATGATGGAAAAGGTGGAAAAGTTAAAAAAGATGTTAGTGATGTTGGTGTAGAAAATCTTAAAAAAGCTGGTGTTGATGTACTAGTTGTATTAGGAGGAGATGGTACATTAACAAGTGCGAGAGATTTTTCTAGAAAAGGTGTTAATGTTATTGGTGTACCTAAGACAATGGATAACGATTTAGCAAGTACTGATGTTACTTATGGATTCATGAGTGCAATGAGTGTTGGAACAGAATTTATTGATCGTTTAACAACAACTGCTAAATCTCATCATCGTGTTATCTGCTGTGAATTGATGGGTAGAGATGCAGGATGGATTACATTGTATGCAGGATTAGCTGGAAATGCTGGTGTATGTTTGATTCCTGAAATTCCATTTACAATTGAAAATATTGCGAAAGCTGTTAAAAAGCGTGATGAAATGGGATTGCCTTATACTGTTATTGCAGTTGCTGAAGGTGCTAAATATGCTGATGGAACAAAAGTTATTGGTAAGATTGTAGAAGATTCTCCAGATCCAATTCGTTTAGGTGGAATTGCTGCTAAGGTTGCTGATGACTTGGAAAAAGTGATTCCTAATCATGAAGTTCGTTCTGTAAATCCTGGACATATTATTCGTGGTGGTGATATTAATGCATATGATAGAATTTTATCTATTAGATATGGATTTGCTGCTGCTGATTTAATTAATGAAGGTAAGTTTGGTAATGTTGTTACAATCAATGGTGATCAGATTGGATATACTTCATTAGAAGAAGTTATTGGTGCTGCAAGAGTTGGTAAACAAAAACATGTTGATCCAAATGGTGAACTTGTGAAGGCTGCTAAAGCTATCGGTATAAGCTTTGGTGATGAATAGTAAAAAAAAGCATTGCAATCAATGCTTTTTTAATTGCCTTTTTTTATTAGATTTGATATTATTGTTAAACAATGGGGTGAAATAATGATTAATGAGTTAATTGAAGCAGGTGAGTATGTTAGAGCATTGGAAGAATTAACTGATTTAAATGATGAAGAAACTCGTTATTTGCGTTTGGTCTGTTTGAATGGTATTGGCAATTTTAAGCAGGCTAAAAGTGAAGCTGTGATTGCTAAATCTCAGGCATCTTCTACATATTACGATGTTGTTGCTTTGTATTTGAATGTGCTAAAGGAATTGGAAGAATATGAAGAAGCTATTGATTTATTGATAGAGGAATTATCGATGCCTTATATTCCATATCAATATGAAACTTTGTTTAATGCTGCCTACGATGAGATTTTATTAGCTAAGCAGGAAGCAAATTATATGCTGGAATCAAAGAAACAGATATTTTCTATTGAAGAAATTGCTGTTTTATTAGATAAGGATGACTGCAATGATGATTTGCTTTATATGGCCTTAGATCAGCTTCAACAGTTAAATATTCGTTTGATTATACCTGCTATAAAAAGATTTCTTTTAAACCCTCATAAGCATCCGTTTGCAAAGTCACTGATTATTGAAATCATGATTGAACAGCAAATAGATGAAGAGATGGAAGTAGAGAAATTTGGAATTGTTTATGATTTTAATCCGAGTTATTTACCACTTGTATTAGAACAAACTGCCTATGAAGGAATTTATCGATTGATGGAAAGAGAACTAGAAAATGATAATCCTTCTTTATTATCTGTTTGTCAGGAATTTTTAGAATTTGTTTTATATACATATTTTCCTAAGGAAATATATGATGATGAGTATGGAATATATGCAGCTTCTATTCATTATTATATTGCATCTTTACAATCGATAGAAATTGATTTGGAGGATATGGAAATTGCTTATCAGGCAGATGAAGAAGATATACAGGATAAACTTTTAGCACTCAAAGCGATAGAGTGTTAAAAAAGTAGTTGCAAAGTGTATATCTTTCATGTATAATGACAATGTTGAATGTTTATGGAGGAAAATTTAATGGAAACTGTTTGTAATAAATTAGAAAAAAGTATGATGGAAGTTAAAGTCACTTTTAATGGTGATGAATGGAAAAAAGCACAAAATAAAGCTTTAAATAAATTAGCAAAGAGTGCAAAAGTTGATGGTTTTAGAAAGGGAAAAGTACCACCTCAATTAATAAAAGCTAGACTTGGTAAAGCTGCTATTTTAGAAGAAGCTGCAGATACTATTTTAAATAAAAATTATGTTTCTATCTTAATTGATAATGGGGTTCAACCTGTAGCTCAGCCAGAAGTGAAATTTGATGAAATCAGTGAAGAAGTATTAAAAGTTACTGTAACTTGTGCTGTTATGCCAGAAGTAACTTTAGGAGAATATAAAGGATTAGAAATCAAGAAAGCTCAAGTAAGAGTAACTAAGAAAGAAATTGAAGAAAGAATTAAGAATTATCAGGAACAATTTGCTGAATTAGTTATTAAAGAAGATGGTGTAGTTGAAAATGGGGATACTGCAGTTATTGATTATGAAGGATTTAAAGATGGTGAAGCTTTTGAAGGTGGAAAGGCTGAAAATTATTCATTAGAAATTGGATCTGGTACATTTATTCCTGGATTTGAAGAACAAATTATTGGTATGAAAGTTGATGAAGAAAAAGAAAT
>CAZWZD010000063.1:0-7274 GCA_964638235.1 uncultured Erysipelotrichales bacterium | reverse complement strand
AAGAAGTAGCCTCATCCAAAATTAAAATCTTAGGATCTTTTAAGAAGGCTCTAGCAATCGTTAATAATTGTTTTTGTCCCTGAGAAATATTACTAGACTCTTCATTCAAATAAGTATCATAACCATCTTCTAAAGTTTGAATAAAATGATCTGCATAAGCTAATTTACAAGCTTCTCTAATTTCATCATCTGTTGCATCTAATTTTCCATATTTCAAATTATCTTTGATTGTTCCACTATATAACCATGTATCCTGTAAAACCATTCCAAATAAACTTCTTAAATCATGTCTAGCAAAATCTCTAATATCTCTACCATCAATCAAAATAGAACCTTTATTCAATTCATAAAATCTCATCAATAATTTTACAATAGTTGTTTTCCCAGCACCAGTAGGTCCTACAATCGCAACTGTCTGACCTGAGTGAACATGCAATGAAAAATCATGAATAATAATTTTATCTGGATTATATCCAAATTTTACATCTGCAAAAGTCACTCCACCTTCAATTTCTTTTAAGTCATCTTGCGTTACAATAACATTTTCCTTTTCTAACTCTTCTTCTTCCAAAAATTCAAATACACGTTCAGCCGCAGCAGCTGTAGATTGAAGCATATTCATAATATTAGCAACTTGAGTTATAGGCTGATTAAATGATCTAACATACTGAATAAATGCTTGAATATCACCAATTGAAATGACATTATTCATGGCAAAATATCCACCTAATAAACAGACTCCTACATATCCTAAATTACCAATAAATGAAGTTAATGGCTGCATTAAACCAGAAAAGAATTGAGATCTCCAAGCTGAATCATAAAGATTATTATTGTGAATTTCAAAAGTCTTTACTGACTCCTCTTCACCATTAAACGCTTTAACTACATTATGAGCACCATACATTTCTTCAATATGTCCATTAACATCACCTAAGTTCTTTTGCTGAGCACTGAAATACTTCTGACTTCTTTTGGTAATCAGCATAATTCCTATCATCGATATAGGTAATGTGCATAAAGCCATTAATGTCATAGGAATACTTATTGAAATCATCATAATAAGCACTCCTATCAAAGTGACAGTTGAAGTAATAACCTGTGACATACTTTGATTTAATGATTGAGCAATAGTATCAATATCATTAGTAACTCTACTCAAAGTATCACCACTAGAATGTTTATCAAAATAACTCAATGGTAAACGATCCATTTTCTCACTAATACTCTTCCTTAAATCATATGCAACTTTTTGTGAAATACCTGAAGTAATAAATCCCTGGATATAATTAAATAGCATACTTAATATATAAATTCCAGTTAAAAAAATCAAAATTGATCCAATAGCATTAAAATCAATACCACCAGTTTGACTTACTTTAGCTAGTATTCCTTCACTAAGCTTATCAGTAGCTCTTGCTAAAATCTTAGGACCATAAATAGAAAATACTGTAGAACACGTTGCAAATATAATAACAATAACAAACTTAAAATAATATGGTTTAAGATACACAAATAACTTTTTTATAGTTCCTTTGAAGTCCTTTGCCTTCTCAACTTTTTTTGTTCCTCTAGGCATTTTCTAATTCCTCCTTTGATAACTGTGAATAAGCAATCTCCTTATAAACATCACAGTTCTCTAATAATTCCTTATGTGTACCTTTACCAACTATTCTTCCTTCATCCAACACTATAATTTGATCAGCATCCATAATAGAAGCAATACGCTGACCAACAATCAATACAGTATTCTTTGTCTTTTTCATTAATTTATTTAATTCACTTCTAAGCATAGCATCCGTCTTAAAATCTAATGCAGAGAAACTATCATCAAAAATCAATATTTCTGCATTCTTAGCTAATGCTCTAGCAATAGCTAACCTTTGCTTTTGACCACCAGAAACATTAGTACCACCTTGAGAAATATGCTCATCCATTCGCTTTGGTTTGGCATCAATAAACTCTTTAGCTTGAGCAATCTCAATAACTTCTTCTAACTCTTCATCACTAGCGTTCTTTGCTCCATATTTCAAATTAGACTTAATTGTTCCAGAAAACAAAACACCTTTTTGAGGAACTAAACCAATACGTTCCCTTAAATCATGCTGATTAACATCTTTAACATTAACTCCATCAATAAGTATTTCTCCACTTGTTGCATCATAGAATCTTGGAATCAGATTGATAAGAGTTGATTTTCCAGAACCAGTACTTCCAATAAATGCAGTTGTTCTTCCTGGTAAAGCGGTAAAATTAATATCGTCTAATACAGCTTCATTTGCTCCTGGATATTTAAAAGTCACATTTTTAAATTCAACTAATCCCTTTTTTTCTTCAATAAATTCTTTTTTCACTACAGGATCTTTAATTTCATTATCCGTAGATAAAACCTCATAAATTCTTTGAGCAGCTACACTTGCTCTTGGGAACATGATAAAAATCATAGCTACGAATAAAAATGACATGATAATATGCATTGCATATTGAATAAATGCCATCATCTGACCAATTGCTATATTTCCCATATCTAATTGTTTAGCACCTACCCAAACAACTAATATTGTTGCAATATTCATAATCAAAGTCATTATAGGCATTAAAGTTGCCATTGCTCTATTAACAAATAAATTAACTTTTGTTAAATCATCATTAGCTTTATCAAATCTTTCTTCACTGAATTTCTCATTTCCAAAAGCCCTGATAACTAAAACACCAGATAAATTTTCTCTCATTGTCAAATTAAGTCTATCAATCAATGATTGAACAATCTTAAATTTAGGCATAACAACAATCATTGTAATAATTAATAAGCCAGCTATAACTAACAAAATCATTCCAATAATCCAAGTCATACTAGGAGAATTTGTTATTGCTTTATATAAAGCACCAATTCCCATCATAGGTGCAAATAAAACAATTCTTAGCAACATTACCATCAATGTTTGAACTTGAGTAATATCATTTGTTGTTCTTGTAATCAATGAAGCAGTTGAAAATTTATTAAATTCTGCATTAGAAAAACTTTCAACCTTCTCAAATACAGCTTTTCTTAAATCCTTTGCTAATCCTGCACCTACTCTAGAAGAAATAAATGCTGATGACATAGCTGCTACCATAGATATAAAAGCAATACCTAACATTTTTAAACCTGCTGAAATAATATAATTCATTTGAATTTTATCAACATCACAGCCAAGTTTTGTATATTCTAACTTTACACCATTTCCAGCCACAATCATTAAAGTGGATTCACCCATTGTATCCATTTGATTATCTATCTTCTCTAACATTTGATTGATGGCTTCATCACCCATCATCATTAAAGCATCATATACTGAAACACCTTCAGGTAAATCTCCAAATTGATTTTTAAATTCATCAGAAGATGGATCTAAAGAATCAATAGTAGAAATCATAATCATTGGTTTAACCATGATACTTGCTAATTCATCCTCTTGAGATTGATTAATATCATTTAACTGATAACCACTCTCTAATTTTGGAAATTGCTCTTGAATATTTTCATCAAAGCTCTGATGATAAGTATATGATTTTTCAATAACATCTTTATCATCATCACTAACAAATAGCATTAAATGATTATATGTTTCTTCACTTAAAACATCACTTACTGGTCCATTAAATCCTCCTGATTGAATACCATTTGTAACAATATTACTCATATAATCCGGCAATAATAATTCAGTTTGAGATTGAATTAACACTAATACAACACAGCATAAAATAAGCATCCAATATTTTTTCATATAGCCTACCAATTTATGCATCCTGCTCACCTCTTTCTATATTACTCTTAAGTTTATTTAATAAACTTAAAATATATTCAAAATCTTCATCTTGAATTCCTTCAAATATACTTGCCATCGTATTTTTAATAACTTCAAAATTTTCATCTAATAATTTTTTACCCTTATCACTCACTTTCAAATTATAATAACGCTTATCATTAGGATTTACTTCTCTAATGACATAACCATTCTTCTCTAATCTGGATATTCTTACAGATAGAGTTGCTTCACTAATATGCAAAATTTTTGCTAAACATTTTTGACTCATTTGAGAAACAATTCTACTAAGCAAAAAAAACTGTTCAACAGATAATTCTTTACACTGTATATTATTAGACAATAACTTTATTGCTTTTTTATTAACAATAACAATTTCACCTAATACATTTCTAATCTGATTATCCATTCTCATACCTCCAATAGTTAGTACACTAACTATTATATACTTGATTGTATTACTTTGCAATATATTTTTATATACTATTATAATTAATAAAAAAAGACCTATCAAACGATAAGTCTTAATATGCTCTTGCGAAATATACAATATGTTTTGCTTTTTTGCCACAGATAGGACAAACTCCATCTGCTTCTTTAATTGTGTCAATACAACGTGATGTAGCCGAAGTTTCATCTTTAATTTTCACTTCACACTCTTCATTACCACACCATGGCATTTTTACATAGCCACCATTAGAATCTAGAACTTCTTTAAACTCTTCAAATGTTGTTACATCACTAATATGCTCATTTCTAAATTTTAAAGCTTTTTGATACATTTCATCATGGATTTCATCTAATAATTGACAAATAGTATCTGCTAAATTTTCATCTAAAGGTAAAGTTATTTTTTCTCCATTAATTCTCTTTGCAACAACACATTGACCATTTTGTAAATCTCTAGGTCCTATTTCTATTCTTAATGGAATACCTCTCATTTCAGCTTCAGAGAATTTCCATCCTGGAGATTTATCTCCAGCATCAACATTGACTCTAATTCCAGCATTTTTTAAAGTTTCGCAGACTTCATAAGCTTTATCTAAAATGCCTTCTTTCTTTTGCTGAATAGGAATAATCATAACTTGAGTTGGTGCAACTCTAGGTGGTAATACTAATCCATTGTCATCACCATGTACCATAATAATAGCTCCTAATAATCTTGTAGAAACTCCCCATGAAGTTTGATGTACATATTTTAGCTTATTATCTTTATCCAAAAACTGTATATTAAATGCTTTTGCAAAACCATCACCGAAATAATGAGAAGTTCCAGATTGTAAAGCTTTTCCATCATGCATTAAAGCTTCAATAGTATAAGTTTCAACTGCACCTGCAAATTTTTCTCTCTCTGTCTTTTTTCCAGTAACCATAGGAATAGCAAGTAATTCTCTAGCAGTTTGTTCATATATTCCTAACATTCTCATTGTTTCTTCTCTAGCTTCTTCTTCACTAGCATGTATAGTATGTCCTTCCTGCCATAAAAATTCAGAACCTCTTAAAAATGGTCTTGTTGTTTTTTCCCAGCGAACAACAGAACACCATTGATTATACAATTTTGGTAAATCTCTATATGAATTTACAATTTTTGCATAATGTTCACAAAATAATGTTTCACTTGTAGGTCTGATAATTAAGTTTTCTTCTAAATTATCTAGTCCACCTCTAGTAACAACTGCACATTCAGGAGCAAATCCTTCAACATGATCTGCTTCCTTTTGTAATAAAGATTCAGGAATCAGCATTGGCATATAAACATTCTGATGTCCTGTTTCTTTAAATTTTTTATCCATATATTGCTGAATCATTTCCCATAAAGCATAACCATATGGTCTATATATAATAAAACCCTTAACACTAGAATAATCCATTAATTCAGCTTTACGACAAACATCAGTATACCATTTTGCAAAATCTTCATCTCTTGATGTAATAGCATCATTCTTTATATTATTTTTAGCCATAAAAACTCTCCTTTTGTACTATCTTATTATACTAAATTTCATTAATATTACAATATCTAAAATTTAGTCTACTTTACTAAATCATTAATAACATAACCTGCAATAATTAAACCAACTACAGAAGGAACAAATGCATTACTCCCAGGTATAGCTCTCTTTTGTGTATCTTTTAGTTCATTTACAATATCTTCATTTTCAATTATAGGAATAGGTTTTTCCTTGGAATAAACAACCTGTAAATGCTTTATATTTCTTTTTTTTAACTCTCTTCTCATTACTTTCGCAACTGGACAAACAGAAGTTTTGTATATATCAGTCACTTCAAAAGCTGTTGGATCTATTTTATTACCAGCACCCATACTAGAAATAATAGGTATATGATATTTATTTGCCTGCATAACTAATTCAATTTTCGCTGTTATTGTATCAACTGCATCAATGATGTAGGAATAAGAAGAAAAATCAAAATCATCCTTATTATCAGGCAAGAAAAAACATTTATAAACATTAACTACTGCATTAGGATTAATACTGTGTATTCTCTCTTTCATCACATCAACTTTATATCGTCCAATAGTTTCATGCAAAGCAATAATCTGCCTATTAATGTTTGTAAGTGATATTGTATCATTATCTATTAAATCAAAATAGCCTACTCCACTTCTAGCAAGTGCCTCAACACTATATCCTCCTACTCCACCAATACCAAACACTGCGACTCTTGATTGCTTTATTTTCTCAAGGGCTTTTTTTCCATATAATAATTCAGTTCTAGAAAATTGATTTAACACATTCTTCTCTCCTATACATAAAATTCTTCACCTGTATCTAAACATATAGCAGCTAAATGTCCACCATAAATACTTCCACAATCAATAGCTATGTGATTATTGGCTTTAAAAATATAATCTGGATTTAAATTATTTTTTATAGCCCTTGTTGGTGTATGTCCACTAACAATATATTTATTAGGATAATATACTTTAGAATAATCTAATCTATCAAATATTATTTCATATAATTCATAATCATTTAAAGATCTTTCTACAGAAAAATTTGATAATCCAGCATGTACTAAAACATAATTCTTGTTATTAACTTTTACTTCTTCATATAAAGAAAACTCTCCTAAATAATCTAATATTTCATATTTTTCTTCTAATGATAATTTTTTAAAATCATCAATTGTAGTACTTCCTCCATTATCTAGCCATTCTAACAAACTCATCATATGATCTTCATTAAATAATTCAATATTTTCCTCTGTTAATTCTTTCATTAAAAAATCTAAACAATGTAAAGCCATATATTCATGATTTCCAATAATAGGAAATACATTACTTCTCATCATCATATCTTGTAAGACTTTCATAGGATGTTCTCCTCTATCAACAACATCACCAATTACATATAAGATATCTTTATCACTAAAATTTATTTTTGCTAATAAGTCTTTGTATTTATCATAATCACCATGTATATCACTCATACAATATATTGCCAT
>CAZWZD010000062.1:0-7318 GCA_964638235.1 uncultured Erysipelotrichales bacterium | reverse complement strand
ATTAGCATCATCAATAACATCTTGATAAACCTGATCATGCCTACTTTGAATCAGTGTTTCTAGTTTTTCTTTATAATTTTCTACATAATCCTCATATTCTTCATCAAACTTACTGTACTCAGATGTATTTTTTAGAATAATACGCAATTCCGTATAAACTTCTTCACTATCTCTTAAATCAAATATAGCCTCATCAACTGCAATATCTTCATTACCATCATTCAACATTAACAAATATCCAATATTCGTTCCATTGCCTAATGAATTAACTCCCCTTTCAGTATCACAGATATAACGAGAATCATTAACTATACCAACAATAGTATACTCTTTTGTTTTATAATCACTTTGAATTTTTATTGTTTGTCCAATTTCAAATTCAGTTTTCTCCCACATTCTTCTATCCATTAGTATTTCATTTGAAGAGGTAGGTAAATTTCCTTCAATAATATCTGTTTTATTAACAGATTCAAAATCATTTGTTGTAAAAACCGTAACACCAAAAGTATCTTCAGTCATAACTAATGCATCAAAACGATAACCAGCATCAACTTTTTCTACATAATCTAACTCTTCAACTGCTTGAATATCAGCAGCATCATAGCCAAAAGTAGAAATTAGCTCAATATCCTGAAAATAATTCTGATTAAGATAATTATTAATTGATGAACGCATAATCGAAGGTGTATGCCTCAATCCAGCATAGAAAGCAGCTCCTAAGAAAATGATAATAAAGATAGAAAAAAATCTTGCTTTCGTTTTAAATATAATACGATATAGATTTTTTACATATGATTTTCTTTTCATAATTACCACTCAATTTCCTCTACCGGTTTTGGATTTTCATTCATATACATATCATCAACTTGTCCATTTTTAAGATGAATAACTCGATCAGCCATTGGAGCAATCGCAAGATTGTGAGTAATAACAATAACTGTCATTTTATATTTATCACTCATTTCTCTTAATAATCCCAATATTTGTTTACCAGTTAAATAATCAAGTGCTCCTGTTGGCTCATCACAAAGCAATAATTTAGGATTTTTAGCAATTGCTCTTGCAATCGCAACTCTTTGCTGTTCTCCACCAGATAACTGAGCAGGAAAGTTATTCATACGATCAGCCAAACCAACTCTACTCATAACATCCGATGCATCTAATGGATTTTTTGAAATCTGTGAAGCAAGTTCAACATTTTCCAAAGCAGTTAAATTCTGTACTAAATTGTAAAACTGAAAAACAAATCCAATATCATTTCTACGATATTCTGTAAGAGCTTTTTCATTGTATTTTGCGACATCTTTACTATCAACAATAATATGACCTCTTGTCGGTTGGTCCATACCACCTAGCATATTTAAAACTGTTGTCTTTCCAGCACCAGAAGCACCAACAATAACTACAAATTCCCCTTTGTTTACTTCAAAATTGACGCCATTATTAGCGTATATCGTTACATCCCCCATAACATAACTTTTTACAATGTCTTTAAACTCAATAAAACTCATTTTACACCTCCTTACTAATATAATAACATAAATTAGCAAAAAAGGCATTTGATTTCTCAAATACCTTACTTTCTCCATAAATCTCTAGAAAATAATAACAATACAGGGAATATTTCTAACCTCCCAGCCAACATATCAAAACTCAATACTAGCTTAGACAAATCACTTAAAGAAGAAAAATTACCCGCTGGACCAACAATATTCAAACCTGGTCCAATATTATTTAAACATGTTACAACCGATGTAAAAGTTGTTGTAAAATCTAAATTCTGTAAAGATACCAGCAATAAAGAAACACATAAAACAACTAAATACAAAACTAAATAAGTAAGAATATTATGAACTGTAGAAGAAGATAAATGCTCACCTTCAAACTTAACAGTTGTTACATTACGAGGATGAATTAAATGTTTTAATTCATTAATAGCACTCTTTATTAAAATCATAATACGAGATACTTTTATTCCACCACCAGTTGAACCGGCACACGCTCCAATAAACATCAATAAAATTAAAATAACTTTTGAAAATAATGGCCATTGATTAAAATCAGTAGTAGCATAACCCGTTGTCGTTATAATCGATCCTACCTGAAAAACAGCATACCTAAAAGCAGTTAATACAGAAGGATATAAATGAACAATATTTAAAGTAATTCCAAGTGTTGCAAAAGCTATGATTAATAAATACCATCTTACTTCTTCACTCTTAAATGCAACTTTTGCTTTACCAATAACAATAAAATAAATCATATTGAAATTAATACCAAACAAAATCATAAAAATTGTAATAACACAATCAATATAAGCACTATTATAATAGGCAATACTAGTTCCTTTAATTCCAAAACCACCAGTACCAGCAGTTCCAAAAGCATGAACAATGCTATCAAATAAAGGCATTCCACCAAAAAGCAAGAAAACAATTTCAATTAAAGTAAGAGCAGCATAAATGTAATATAAAATCCTTGCCGTTACTTTGATCTTTGATACCAATTTTCCTACAATTGGACCAGGCATTTCCGCCTGTAAAATATGAAGAGTCGTTCCCTGCGATTCAGGAAGCACAGCAACAACAAACACCAGAATACCCATACCTCCAACCCAATGAGAAAAACTACGCCAAAATAAAGATGTATATGACAGTGCTTCAACATCGGTTAATATAGAAGATCCAGTTGTAGTAAATCCTGAAACAATCTCAAAAAAAGCATCTATAAATGAAGGAATTTCGTGTGTTAAACAAAAAGGTACAGCTCCAATTAAAGATAATATGATCCAGCTTAAAGCAACCGTCACAAATCCTTCTCTAGCAAATATTTTTGTCTTTCTAGGTTTTTTTAAACTTATTAAATGACCTAAAACGATCGCAAAAACTGCAACAACAAAATATTGATAAGCCTGATTTTCACGATAAATCAAACCTGTAATAACAGGTAGAAGCATTAAAAAACCTTCAATTTTTATCATTTTTCCTAAAGTGTATATAATAACTCTTCTATTCATAGATTACACCTCTAAGATATCATTTAAATTTTTCACTTTTGAATTTTTTGTAATCACAATAACATGATCATTTAATTCAATAGAATCTCCACCTTTAGGAATAATCAAATAATTTCCTCTAGAAATACCAGCAATTAAAAAACCATCTTTTAAAGTCATATCCATTAATTTCATAGATAACCCTTTAAACTTATTTGTAACAACAAATTCCAACGCTTCAACTTCACCATCTAATAATTTATATAAAGTCTTTACCCCATCATTTTCATCTTCATTAGATTTAGCTCGTAAATATCCAATAATTTGAGATGCAATAACACTCTTAGGCGATACAACATTATCTATTCCCACTGTTTCTACAACAGAAGATAGCGAAGTACGATTAATCTTTGCAATAGCTTTTTTAACACCCAGTTGCTTTACAGCCAATGCTAAAATAAGATTTTCTTCATCCAATCCAGTTAAGCAAACAATAGCATCTGTATGTTCAATACCTTCTTCAAGTAAAACCTCTTCATCCGTTCCATCAGCTTCAATAATTGTAGCATTCGGAAATTTTCTGGCAAGACTTTCACATTTTTCATGATCTTTTTCAATAATTTTAACTTTAATTCCTTGAAAAGTTAACTGTCTTGCTAAATAGAAAGCTAACTTACTGCCACCAATAATAATAACATTTTTAATCTTTTGCTTATATGCTCCAATATCCAAGCAAAAGAACGATAAATCTCTATGAGTACCAGTTACATGAATATGATCTCCTTTTTGAAGAACAAAATCACCACTAGGAATAATAACTTTATCATCTCTAGAAACAGCACATATCAAAACAGAAGATCGGCTGACTTTACGCAAGTCTGATAACTTAACACCAATAGCTCGATTACCCTTTTGAAGCTTAATCTCTACCAGTTCAATTAATCCTCTCGCAAATGTATCAACTTTCATTGCTGAAGGGAACATAATCATTCTTCTAATCTCATTAGCTGCTTCACTTTCAGGATTTACAATCATTGAAAAACCTAATTCTGTTAAAAACTCTTTTTGCTTCGAATATTCAGGATTTCTAACTCTCGCTATAAGGTGTTTTGCACCCAAACGTTTAGCCATTAAACCAGCTAAAATATTAAGCTCATCACTTTGAGTAACACTAATAACAACATCAGCTTTCTCTACATCAGCTTCCACTAAAACATCATAATTTGCTCCATTACCACATATTCCCAATACATCAAATTGATGGACTGTACTCTCGACTTTATCTTTATTCGTATCAATAATAACCACATCATGATCCTCACCAGATAAATACTGTGTTAAGATTCTTCCAACCTTTCCACATCCGATTACGATAATATACATTTTAAAATACCTCCATGCATACAACTATTTTAATACAAAATATAACATAAAACAATTTAATCTTTTGTTATATAGTCTAATTTTTCTATTTTTCTTGTATCTGCAACTAATAAAAAATGATCATCTAATCTTACTACATATTCAGGATCTATTAAAAAATCCAATTGTTTTGTATCCTTATTTCTCATAGCAATAATATTAATATTATATTTTTTTCTTAAATTAAGTTTAATAAAACTTTTACCTACCCATGAAATTGGTGCTTTCATCTCAACAACACTATAATTATCATCCAATTCAATTAAATCAGTAATATTCTTTCTAAGCAGCCCTCTAGCAATCTTTATTCCCATTTCCTTTTCTGGTCTGACTACTCTATCAGCTCCAACCTTTTCTAATACTTCTTTAAATCTCTTATTTTTAGCTTTCGCAATAACATATTTTATTCCAAGCTCTTTCAAGTTCATAATTCCTAAAATAGCTTCTTCCAAATGATCTCCTATCGCAACAATACCAACATCAAACTCATCAGCACCTAAATTTCTTAAAAATTCAATATCTGTCACATCACCAATAACAGCCTTTGTTACATCATCTGCAACTCTGTCAACACACTCACTTGATTTATCTATTGCTAAAACCTCACAATCATATGAAGCTAATGTTTTTGCGACAGTAGAACCAAAAACACCTAATCCTAATACAATATACTGTTTATTAACCATTTAACCAATCAGAACATCACCCTGAGGATATTCTATCTCCTTTCCTTTTAACTGATTATATCTTTTCGCAAATATAAGAACCATGGTCAATGGACCAATACGTCCTACATACATCAAAATCATGATAATTATTTTACCAATGTAAGTTAATGATGGAGTTAATCCAGCAGTTAATCCTACAGTCGCTATCGCTGAATAAACTTCAAAAATCAAATCAATAAAATCTCTATTCTCAGTAACTGATAATATCAATAAAGCTAAAATAGATATCATTAAATATATAAATGAAATAACAAATGCTCTTTTAACAACTACAGAAGATATATTTCTTTTAAATATACTTATATTTTCTTTACCTTTTCCTAAAGCATATACTGATAAAAGAACTAATGCTATTGTTACTGTTTTAACACCACCTGCTGTTCCCGCAGGAGATCCTCCAATAAACATATACACAGACATAAAGAGTTTTGTTGCTGTCTTTAATGTACTCATATCCACAGATGCAAAGCCAGCAGTACGCAATGTAGTCGATTGAAAAAAACTTATCTGTAGCTGGTCAAAAAATGAAAAAGACGATAAAGCATTATCATACTCTAATAAAAAGAAAAACAATGTTCCACTTAGCAATAAAAATATAGTCATTGATAAAACAATCTTTGTATGAATAGACAAAGATTCTAGACATTTTCTTAAAGTATATTCTCTTTTTAATAATTTCATCAATTTATCCTTCAATTCAATCCAAACAATAAATCCAATACCACCTTCAATAATAAGTGCAGAAATCACTAAATTAATAAGTGGATTAGTAGCATAATTAATCAAAGAAGAGTTTCCAAGAACATCAAACCCACCATTGCAAAAGGCTGATACAGAATGAAATATAGAAAAATATATTCCTTTTGCTATTCCAAATTCACCAACAAAATAAAAAGATAAACATAAAGCACCCAACCCTTCAAAAAAGATCGTATAGCGTAATACTCTTTTGATAAAATGATTTATATCATTCAAAGAGTTCATATTCAATGCTTCCTGCATAATTAATTTGTTTTTATAGGATAATCTTTTTGTGAATTTCACGACAAATAAACTAAAAAACGTTAAAAACCCTAATCCTCCTATTTGTATCATAATTAATATAATGATTTGTCCTATGATAGTATACTCCTGATTTACTGTCACAGTTACTAAACCAGTAACACAAGTTGCAGAAACAGCAGTAAATAAATGATCAATATAAGGTATTTCTTTTGTATGAGATACTGGTAAAGATAGTAAAAATGAACCAATAAATATTACCATTAAAAAACTAAAAGCTATTCTTCTTGTTGGAGAAATATGTTTCTTTCTTTTTTGAGAGAAAATAACTGATTGCATTAGTCATCCTCCTTTAAAATACTTTCAGCACACATAATACCATCAACAGCTGAACTCATGATACCACCAGCCCAGCCAGCACCTTCACCAATTGGATAAATATGTTCATTTTCAATGTGAAAATCTTTTGTTCTATTAATTCTTACAGGAGCGCTGCTTCTTGTTTCAACTCCTACTAACAATGTATCATCATCTATAAATCCAGGCATTTTTTTATTCATTAAAAGCAGTCCTTCTTTTAAATTTCGATTAATAAACTCAGGAAAAATTTTATTAATATCTGTAAAAATAACTCCTGGTAAATAAGTAGATTTTAATTCTTTATAATCTTTAGTTATTCTATTATTCATATAATCATTAGATAATTCGAAAGCTTTCTTTTCTATCTTTCTTTGAAACTCAATTCCTGCTAAAGGATGATTACTTTGATAATCCGATGTTTTTACAGTAACTAATATAGCACTATTAGCATTGCTGCCATCTCTGCTATATTCACTCATTCCATTGATACATAGATACCCCTCTTCACTTGAAGAAGGAACAACATATCCACCAGGACACATACAAAATGTATACACTCCTCTTTTTTCACTAGTTTGTACTGCTAATTTATAATTAGCTGCTTTTAAAGCATGATGATTAGCATATCTATGATATTGTATTTCGTTAATTTTTTGCTGATTTTGTTCTATTCTTACACCTACTGCAAATCCTTTTTGTTCCATTGTTATATAAGGATTGTTATATAAAGATTCATATGTATCTCTAGCACTATGTCCAATTGCTAAAACTAAATCATCTGTTATAATCTGTTCAGTTTTTCCCTGCTTAT
>CAZWZD010000061.1:0-7346 GCA_964638235.1 uncultured Erysipelotrichales bacterium | reverse complement strand
CATCACCACTATCATCAATAATTGTTATTCTCGTATCTCCACTATATGCTAGGGGATTAATTTTATCAATTTGTGATGATAAATCTTTTGAATGGTCTAAAGAATAATCGATGAGCTTTAAGGCATAGATCATATTATTTTCCATAGCATTTAAATTCTGCCTATAAATAATTAATGAAGAAAGTAAAGTACTCATAGTTAATGTTACTAATATAACTATAATAAAATGTCTTAATATAGATTTAGTCATCGTTATCTTCTACCATTTCAATAAAACGATATCCAACAGATCTAATAGTTTGAATGTATTTAGATCCATTGTCATCAAGTTTACTCCTTAATGATCTAATATGCACATCTAAAGCTCTTGATTCACCTATAAAATCATAACCCCAAATATTATTTAACAGTTCTTCTCTTTCAACAACTCTATCTTGATTTTCTATTAAGTATAATAATAACTGATATTCTTTATGAGTTAACTCTATCTTTTTACCATTTTGTTTCAATGTATGTTTCGATTTATTCAATCTTAATGTTGGTGTTTCAATAACCCTTGATTTAGGTTGACTCCTTCTAAGCAAAGAACGTACCCTTGCACATAGCTCTAATACTCCAAATGGCTTAGTCATATAATCATCACAACCACTATCTAATCCATATACTTTATCTATTTCTCTATCTTTAGCACTTAAAATAAGAATAGGCAGCGATTTATTTGTTTCTCTTATTTTCTTGATAGCACTAATACCATCCATTCCTGGAAGCATAACATCAAAAATAGCTAATGATGGACAATCTTCATTTATTTTAATAATGGCATCTATTGCATTATCAAACAAATAAACTTTATAGCCATTTGTTTCAAGAGATAATTTTATAATCTCTTGTATATTTAAATCATCTTCTACAACAAAAATACGTTCATTCATAATATCCTCCTAAATCAATCTATGATTATTCACTTTTCCCGTTTGATTAAATTCTATCCATTCACAAATACTTACAGCATGATCACCAACTTTTTCTAAATGTTTAGCAATCATCAAAAATTCTAATCCAGCATCAGCCTTTTCACCATTCTCTTTTAAAATATCAATAACTTCCAATTTCACTTCATTAAATAAGCTATCAATCTCATTATCCATATTCTTAACATTTTCAGCCAATTCTAAATCTTGTTTCATAAAAGCTTCAACTGCTTGATTAACCATTATCTTTGTCTTTTTGGCAATAGCAGGAATATGCTCTAATGTTCTATATGAATGCATTATATCCATATGCATGATAATTTCAGCAATATCAGATGCCTGATCACCAATTCTTTCTAGATCTGTAACTATCTTTAATGCTGAAGTGATTTTTCTTAAATCACTCGCTATTGGCTGTTGCCTCAATATTAAATTAAAAGCTCTTGACTCAATTGTTCTTTCCATATCATTAATAAGATAATCATTAGACATAATCTCTTTAGCAAGCACTTTATCTTCATTTTTAAATGCCTCTATCATGTTATCAATTGATATCTCAACTAAATGAGCCATTTTCTTTAAATCAATCGTTAATTTATTTAAATCTTTATCAAATTCACTTCTCATGATTCTCCTCCATTATAGCATATATTAACCAAAACGTCCTGTAATATAATCTTCTGTACGCTTATCCTTAGGCATTGAGAAAACATCAGTAGTTTTACCATACTCAACCATCTCACCAACTAAGAAAAAAGCAGTATAATCAGCAATACGAGTCGCTTGCTGCATATTATGTGTTACAATTGCTATGGTATACTTATCTTTTAATTCCATCAGCAGTTCTTCTATTTTTAATGTTGATATAGGATCTAAAGCACTTGTAGGTTCATCTAACAAAATAACTTCAGGTTCAACTGCTAAACATCTAGCAATACATAAACGCTGCTGCTGACCTCCAGATAAAGCAAGTGCCGATTTATGAAGATTATCTTTCACTTCATCATATAAAGCAGCTTGTTTTAAACTCTTTTCAACTATTTCATCTAACTGCTTTTTATTCTTTATTCCATGTATTCTAGGTCCATATGCAACATTATCATAAATACTCATTGCAAAAGGATTTGGCTGTTGAAAAACCATTCCTACTTTCTTCCTTAAAATTGTTGTATCAACTCGTTTATCAAGAATATCCTCCTGATCCATAATAAGTTTGCCTTCAATTTTTACACAATCAACATAATCCTGCATTCTGTTTAAAGTCTTTAAAAAAGTAGACTTCCCACATCCAGATGGACCTATAAATGCTGTAATTTTATTTTTAACTATATTAAGAGAAACATTCTTTAAAGCTTGTTTTTCTCCATACCATAAATTCAAATTTATCGCTTCTATTTTATTTTCCATTATCATTCACCCTATTAACATCAAATTTCTTTGTAATAAATTTTGCAAGCATATTCATTAATAAAACTAGTATAATTAAAATCATTGCTATAACAAATGCATTAGCATAATTAGCATTACTCATTTCAAGATATAATTGAATTGTTAAAGTTCCCCCACTTGAAAAGAAATGAGTAAAAAATCCTCTAGGCAAGAAATATCCACTTCCTGCTGTAAATAACAATGCTGCTGATTCAGCAACAATTCTTCCCATAGCTAAAATAACACCTGTTAGAATACCTGGTAAAGCACATGGCAGCAATACTGTTCTTACCATATACCATTTTGTTGATCCTATACCTAAGGCTGCTTCTCTATAACTTTTAGGAACAGCTTGTAGGGCTGTTTGAGCATTCCTTGTAATGATTGGTAAAATCAATAATGCTAAAGTTAATGATCCAGTCAATATAGAATATTCTAATTTTAAATACTGTCCAAAAAATATCATTCCAAACAAACCAAAAATAATAGATGGAATACCAGCTAATACTTCTGTTGTAAAGGTAATAATTTTTACAAACTTCTGATTTTTAGCATATTCATTTAAATAAATAGCTGCACCAATACCTATAGGGCAAGAAATCAATAATGTTGTAATTATAATATATAAAGTATTAACAATATTACCTAAAATACCATCCGTTCCACCTCTAGCACTATGAACATTATATAAATAACTTAATTTAAAATAAGGCAGTGCTTTAGAAAAAACATAAAAAATAATAATAAAAATTAAACTTGCTGAAAACAAAGTACACAGATAAATCAATATCTTACACAAAATATCAGATATTCTTATATGTTTATCATATAAACTCTTACTATTCATGAGTATCACCTCTTGTTAAAACATAATTCAAAATAAGATTAATAATCATAATAAATATAAATAAAACTAACCCTATCGTAAACAAAACTTCTCGATGAACACCTTGAGAATATGACATTTCTGAAACTATAGCAGTTGTTAAAAATCTTACTGATGCAAATGGTGTAGGTAAATTAACTGAATTTCCGGCAACCAATAATATAGCCATTGCTTCTCCAATTGCTCTACCTACTCCTAAAACAACAGCAGAAATAATACCATTCTTTGCAGCTGGTAATACAACTTTAAAAATTGTCTGAATTTGACTAGCTCCTAAAGCTAAAGAACTTGTTCTATAATCATTAGGTACAGATTCTAATGATGTTTCAGTAATATTAATCAATGTTGGTAATATCATAATTGTAAGAACCAATACGGCTGATATAAGATTTGCTCCTCCAGTAAACTGATGAGTTGGATCGTTTTCAAATACTATTTTTTCTAAATTATACATAATAGGATTAATAATAAGTATTCCCAACAAGCCATAAACAACAGAAGGTATTCCTGCTAATAATTCAATAGCTGATTTTAAAATTGTTTTAACTTTTTTACTGCACATTTCAGCTAGACAAACTGCTGATAATACTCCTATAGGAACACCTAAAACAATAGCTAAACTAGTGCCAATGATAGATGTTAATATGACATATAAAATCCCATATTGAGGATTTGTAGCTGTTGGTGCCCAAACACTTGAAAAAAGTATTTCCTTAATTCCTACTTTTAATAATGCTGGAGCTCCTGAAATAATCATATAAACTGTAATCGCCAGAACCGCTAAAATAGAAACAAATGCACAGCAAGTCAAGATAATTGCTGCACATTTTTCTACCAGCGATTTTGTCTTTCGATCAGCCATTATAGACAATATTTCGCCTTTCATAATCTAACTCCTTAATCCACACAAATTAATCCAACTTCTTTAATAATAGCTTGTCCCTCATCAGATGAAACATAATCAAAGAATGCTTTTACTAATTCTGATTGTTCATTAATTTTACCTTTTGTAGCCATTACAAATGGTCTTTTTAAGAAATATGTGTCTGCCTTTATATTTTCTTCTGTAGCTTCAACACCTTCTAATTTTAATGTTTTAACACTGTTATCAATAGCATCTAAAGATACATAACCAATAGCACCTGATATTTGAGCAACCTTCGCTACAACACCACCTGTACTATCAATTTCTTGAGCGTATTGACATTGTTCTTCAATTTTCAACAACTCTTCAAAAGCACCTCTTGTACCAGAAGCAGATTCACGACCAATAACAACAATCTTTTCATTATCTCCACCAACTTCTTTCCAATTCGTAATTTCTCCTTTATATATTTGAATCAATTGTTCCTTTGTCAAGTTATCAGTTGCATTGTTATTATTGACAATAACAGCAATACCATCAATCGCAACAACATTTTCTACTAATCCTTTTGCTAATTCTTCCTCTTTTAATGCTCTTGATGAATTTCCTATGTCTGCTGTTCCATTAGTTACAGCTTCAATACCTGCTGAAGAACCAATAAATTGTGGTTCAACAGTAACATTAGGATATTTTTCTTGAAAAGCTTCAGCTAAAGCTGTTACCAATTTTTCCATTGAAGTAGATCCATTCATGCTGATCTTTCCACTTAAACTAGATGAAGAATCATCAGAACTTCCTCCACATCCAATTAAACTAAAGCTTAGCAACATCGCTAAACATATTTTTCCAATTTTTTTCATATATTATTCCTCCTCGTCTTAATGACAGGTATAATATATATCTTTTATTAAATATCTAAAATCATGTTTATGTATGTAATTTGTTAAGATTAAGTAAAATGATAGAATTGTTATTCTGCCATCTTCATAGCTGCTAGAATACCCCTTACTTTTTTAAAAGAAACAGCTATATTTAATCCATGATCACCTATTCTTTCAAAATCAAATAAAATCTTTGTAAATAAAACACTATTTTCTGGTGTACATTGCTTATTAGATAAACGCTTTAATTGATGGACTGAAAACTCATTAGTTGTAGCATCTATACTCTCTTCTATAACATCAACTTTTTGAGCTATTGTATTTAATTCATCATAACTCATAATTTTTAATTCATGTAAAATATTCTTTGTTAAATCACTCATCACTTTTACTTCTTCTAAGGCATCATCAGAAAATGTCATATTATCTTCATGTATTATCTTCGCTCTAGATGCAATCGCACTTGCATGATCACCTATTCTTTCTAAATCTCCAGATATTTTTAAAAATAAACCTATTGGTTCAGATTCAAATTCTACTAAAATGGCATTCGTTGTAAACTTTGTAATTTCTTTATTCAAATAATTAATATATTCTTCATTTTTTATCAATTCATTATATTTTTCTTCACTATAATCTGTTATTAAATTAAATGCTATTTCTACATTCTCAGTTGTAACATTCAACATATTTTGAACTTCATTAAATAATTGAGTATTCGCAATCGCACTTGTACCAATCCTATAATCATTAGTAAATACATCAAAGTTTAAATACTTCAAACTCATCTTTTCTACTCGTTCTTGTTTTTCAGGTAATATTATATAAGCTAATTTAACTAACTGTTTACCAAATGGCAATAATAAGACAGTAGTTACGATATTAAATATTGTATGAACATTAGCAATTTGTGCTACTACATTTGTTGGAGTTATACTTTGTACAAATGCTGCAAACGGAGTTACCATGCTAATAAATACGAATATAATCGTTCCAATAATATTGAAAGATAAATGTATAGCCGTTGCTCTTTTAGCATTCCTATTTGTTCCAATAGAAGCTAACAGTGAAGTAATGCAAGTTCCAATATTTTGTCCAAACAAAACATATATTGCACTAGGTAATGTAATAACTCCAGATATTGCTAATGCTTGCAAAATTCCCACCGAAGCTGCTGAACTTTGAATTACAGCAGTAAACGCAGCTCCTACCAATATACCTATTAAAGGATTTTCAAACTTTGTAATTAAATCTAAAAATTCTGGCATTGTTCTAAGGGGAATCATAGCAGTCGACATAATATCCATCCCGATAAAAATAATGCCAATACCTGCTATAATTGATCCAATAGCATCTAGTTTATTACTTCTAAAGAAAACAATTAATGCTACTCCAACAAAAGCAATCAAAGGTGCTAATGCTGTTATATCTATTGCAATAAGCTGTCCAGTAATCGTTGTTCCAATATTGGCTCCCATAATTACCCAAACAGCATTTTCTAACTTCATTAGTCCACTATTAACAAATCCTACAACCATAACAGTTGTTGCACTTGATGATTGAATAAGAGCTGTAATCAACGCTCCTACTCCTACTCCTAAAATCCTATTAGATGTTAGCTTTTCTAAAACAGATTGCATCTTCTTTCCTGCCGCAGCCTCTAATCCATTACTTGCCATATGCATTCCATATAGAAACAAAGCCAACCCACCAAACATAGATAAAAAATTTGAAAGCTCCATACATCTTTCCTCCTATACAAAAACATTAACATTGACTTAACACAAAGTAAATAAACTTAACATAATCTTAACATTACTTAACAAACACTTTACTTTTGTGTTCTCATATTGATTGACAAAATCAAAACATAGGATTATGATATGAATAGTTAGTGATATCTAACTCGAAAGGAGCATTATATGGGAACTGCAATTATTGTTATTATTCTTGTACTTATTGTTGCTTATACATTTAAATCATATTCTAAAAAATTAAAGAGCGGCTGCTGTGGTGGTGAAGCTGATGTATCATCTATTAAACCTAAAGATACTGATAAGTCACATTATCCCTATAAGAAAAAGATATATATTGAAGGAATGTCTTGTGCAAACTGTAAAAAGAGAATTGAAAATAGCTTTCATAAACAAGATGGATTTTATTTGGAAATTAGTTTAAATGAAAAAGTTGGAATATTAAGAACAAAAGAAATAATAAATGATGATCAAATTAGAAACAATATAGAAAATCTAGGATATCAAGTAAAAAAGATTGAAAATATTGCATAAAAAAAACAGCTTAAAGCTGTTTTTTTA
>CAZWZD010000060.1:2623-7430 GCA_964638235.1 uncultured Erysipelotrichales bacterium | reverse complement strand
ATTCTTCTAGAACTTGAGTCATTTCATTTCCACGCTCTCCACATCCAACATAAACAATAATGTCAGCATCGCACCATTTTGCTAACTGATGTTGAGTCATTGTCTTACCAGTTCCAAATCCTCCAGGAATAGCAGCAGTACCACCTTTCGCAATTGGAAATAAAGTATCAATAACACGCTGTCCTGTAACTAAAGGCATAGAAATTGGTAAACGTTTTTTAACAGGTCTTGTTGTTTTAATTGGCCATTTTTGAGTCAATGTAAAATCAATGATTTTACCATTTTCATCTTCTAATTTCATCACAACATCATCAATATGATATTGTCCATTTTCTTTAACTTCAACAACTTTCCCTTTTGTATATGGTGTAACCATACACTTATGTGTAATTAAATCAGTTTCTGGAATTGTACAATAAATATCTCCACCTTCAAGTTGATCACCAACTTGAACACACATAGTTACATCCCATAACTTTTCTTCATCTAATGGAGCAACTGCACTTCCTGTAGGAATGAAGGATCCTGATTCTTTAGCAATCTCTTCAAGAGGTCTTTCAATTCCATCAAATATATTTCTTAAAATACCTGGACCAAGTGTTACTGAAATAGGCTGTCCTGTAGGATATACAGGTTCTCCTGGCTTTAATCCAGTCGTTGTTTCATAAACCTGTATTGTTGTAAATTCTTTCTTGATCGAAATAACTTCACCAATTAATCTCATATTTCCTACATAAACCATTTCTAACATTGAAAAGGCTTCTGTATCCCTAACTGTAACAACGGGTCCATTGATTGAATAGATAACATTTTCCATTTTTTGGTCCCCTTTCTATACATTTATTTAATAATTAAACCTGAATTTTTATAGAACCATTCTTTTTGATTCTTCAATGCAAAATCCAAAGTTTCATCAATCACTAATAATGAATTTGGGTTTTCACCAATTAATCCACCAATCACAATATCTGTACTTTCTTTTACATCAACTACATGTTTAGATAAATTCATTAAATCATCTTTTAAAACTAAATCCTTTTTATTAACAAGAATGATAAAATCTTCATTACTAAAAATATCACTAGTTTTTTTAGCTTTCTTTATCATAAAATCTTTATAATCAGAAGTTAATGTAAAATCAATTAATTTATCTTTCACATTTTTAAAGATTGTACTTACATACTCATCTCTTTTTTCAATTAACTTTTTTGTTCTTTCAATATGACTTTCTGAAATTTCAGTAGCTGCTTGAGATTGTATTTCTTCAAGTTCTTGCTTTAACCTTAAATCAGCATCTCTCTTTGCTTCAGCCTTCATAGATTCATAAGCTTCCTCTTCCAAAGCTTTTACTTCATCAAGAATAGTTTTCTCTTCACTCTTTGCAGCTCTTTCAATTTCATCTTTCATATAAAGAAAAACCTGATCAATATTTTGCATAAGCTTCTCCTCTACAACTTAACACCTATAGCTTCTGAAACATAACCATCAATTGTTTCTCCAATCTTAGATTGACCGTGACGATCTGGAATTTCAGTAATCAAAGGTTTTGTTTGTCTTAATTTTATTTCAGATATAATATCTGGACACATATCTACTAATTTTGTTGTCACGAGAATAATTCCAATTGATTCATCTTTCATTTTCTTTGATAAAACCTCTAAAAAATGATTTCTTGTATGAACAACTTCACCTTCAATGCCAACCAACTTAAGTCCTAATAATGTATCAATATTATCACTGATTAAGAAAAATTTCATTTTATCACCTTATTTATCTTATAAACTGTTAATAATTAAGATTGAAATTAACAACCCATAAATAGCAACCCCTTCACCTAAGGCAACGAAGATCAATGATTTACCAAAGTTGTTTTCATTTTCTGAGAAAGCTCCAATTGCAGCAGGAGCAGCAGCAGCTACTGCATAACCAGCACCCAATGCAGAACATCCAGTAGATAAAGCAGCAGAGATAAAACCTAAACCTTGAGCTAATGTTCCTGTAATCGTTGCTTCAGCTGCAAAAGCAGAATTCATAGATAAACATAAAGTTAATACAACTGCCCCAAAGAAACCAGCAATATGAGTTAATAAACGCCATTTTGCACTCTCTTTACTTACTTTAGAAGTAAAAACCTTTACTAATGGTAATGATAATAATACAACAGCAATTAAAGGTAAAATAAATGTTAAAATAGTCATAATAATTTCCTCCTAATATTTTTTATCTTTCCTTAATAGTTACAAAAGGTTGTCCGTTACCTTCATAATAACGGCTAAACATTTCATAAAACTCTAATCTCAAAACTTGGATACCTACAATCAAGCCCTCTAAGAACATAACAAATACGTTACCAAGAACTAATACTAAATAATATCCAATCGTAGGATCTCCTCCTCCAACCATTTCAGCTAGAGTATATACAACTAACATCATACCTGCATGTGATAAAACAAACCCACCAACACGCAAGAAAGACATCGTATTTGTAACAAACGTTAATAATATATCAATAAGTTCAAATATACTTTCTACAACAAAACCACCAATTCCCTCAGGAAATAAAGTATCATGATCTAACAATCTCGTTAAAGGTTCATGTAAAAACATAAGGATAACTGGTAAAACAATAAATATAAGAATAAAGATCAAACCACCAGCCTTGAATGGTAATAAGCTAGTCATTGAAGATACAACAAACAATACAACCGAAGCATAAAACACTAAACCCGCTACCCCATTTTGAGAAAACAGCATATCTCCATAATTCTTCTTTTTACCATTAATATAAATATTAAACATGATCGCAATCATAATCAATACTATTCCTATACCTACTGCTGCAAGTAATAAAGGCATCGTATTAGAACTATCCATTGGCATAAAGAATGGTGTTAAGATTTCCTCACTGCCAAACACACTACCAAATATAATTCCAAAGAAAGCACTAAACACACCTAAACGCACACCTACAGCACCTAATTTCATACCTTTTAATTTATAGGCCAAGTATCCTACGATTGATAACAAAATCCCCTGTCCTACATCACCAAACATAATACCAAACAACAAACAGTATGTAATCGCTACTAAACTGGTTGGATCAAAGTCAGTATATGCTGGCACTCCATACATTTCTACAAACATTTTAAATGGTTCAGTTATGAAATTACTCTTTAGCTTTGTCGGAGGCATCAAACGAGAATCCCCCATTGCTGGCTTGATTTCTACATGCACATCTTCTATTTCTTCAAAATAGGCTTTTATTTTTTCAGCATTCTTTGTTTCACAGAAACCATAAATTGCTGAAACAACACCAAACATAACAACATATTTTTGAGCATCGTACGTTTCATTTAAATGGCTTGTACTGCAGTAAATACTGCTCATTTTATCTAAATTTTCATTTATCTTTTTATTGATTCTTTCTTTTAACACTCCTAGATATTGATTAGCAGTCTGATTTTCTTCTTTTAATATTTTTAAAGCTGTATCAGGTTTCCCATGTACATAATCAGGGATTTCAATACGATTAAAATACAAAGAAGAGAACATATTATCTACTTCAGGAGCCTTTTTAATCGTTGTAATATACATACAATATGTAATTTTAGTATCCTTATAGAAAGTTCTAAAGAAAAACTCCTGATTTCCAAAATATTCCAATTTATCTAAGTGTGCAGTTGGAATAGATCCAAAACGAATTCTCAAATACTTACATCCCAATAAATTATCAAAATCCATGTCTGAATTTAACATATGTTCCAACTGTGTAATAGTATCTTCATTCTCCTTGATCATGATTACCAAAGATTCTCTTACATTTTCAATATCATCAATTTCTTTGTTCAAATTACAAAAATATTGATCTGATGACGCAATATCTAATTTTATATCAATATTTTTATCTTTTTTATATTGAATATTGTATTTAGCAGCTAATTCATCCATTCTCGTTAACAAGTCTGCATAAGGATTTTCTCTGTTCAATACAGCTAATCCTTCAACAGAATCAGCAAACTTACTAGCTGGTTCTGGATGAAATCCATCTACATTTATAAGTTTCAACAAGACTGAATCACTAGCACTATTAGGAAATTCAATTTCTAAAAGATTAAGCTTTGCGATTGCCATATTTTTCCCCTTTCTACTTTATTTCTTTTTTAAAAACTGATTTCATTATAACTAAAATCATACAAGTTATAATAATAACAGCAATCGGAATAATAGATAAATGAATATGAGCCTCATAAACTCCTAACAAATAAACTAACAAAGCTGCTAAAGCAACAATACCACAAACACCATTAATTGATAATATCTTATCATGTAACAAAGATTCATTACACATATTTCTAATTGCACAAATTGTATAAAACCCACTTGCTAATAAGACTAAACCATCAACAACTCTATATATCATTGGTACAATTGAAAGAATATCTTCATAAACTTGTACTTCATAAAAGAAGCTTCCATATAAAAGTCCACCAATAAATAAAGCTGGTGTTAAAGCTAAAAATAGCTTTCCAATAGTCTTTTTTCTAAAAAGTAGTCCTAAAATCAATGATAATAAGGCAATACCTAAATCACCAATAAAGAATACTGCCACAATATAAAATAATACTGCAATCGCCATCGTAGGATCTACACTATCACTTTGTTTTACACGACTTGCAAATTCAAATGGCTTTACCCAAAATGGATTGTGTATGATTGTTGGAGCTACAATATCCTGCTGCAACAATATATCAGAAGGCAATTCTGTATAATCACATTGACAATCATTCATTAGTTTTTTGAAATCTTT
>CAZWZD010000060.1:0-2613 GCA_964638235.1 uncultured Erysipelotrichales bacterium | reverse complement strand
AATTTCCATTGAGAGATAAAACCATAGATAGCATATTTACTTTGAAAATCAACTACATTTTCTTTATAGCTTTCTACTTCACTTAAATATTTTAAGGAAGAATATATTTTTAAAACATCTATCTTTATAGTTTCTTTCAATGCTGTTAATTTTTGTTGTACCCTTAAAATATATTCATGCATTGCTATAGATTGTTCATTTAACTCTGTAATTGCCTGTTCAATAGTACCATGAACAAATTGAGGAATAGCAATTTCTTCAAAAGATAATGCTTTCAATATATTATCAACTTGTAATAACAAGTGATTATTAACAACATAACAGCACCATACATATTCTTTATCTTTTCCTAATTCATAAAATATAAATGGTTTTCCATCATAATATTTCAAACTATCTATATTCTTTGTTGGAACTCGTCCAAACCTTACAGTTATATATCGACAATTTAATAAATTATCTAAATCTATATCAGTAAAATGTAAATGATTTAACATTTTTAATGTTTTTTCATTTTCATTTTTTTCTTCAATAAGTTCATTTAAAACTTTTTTTATCTCATTTACCTGATATTCATTTTTTTCTATGAATGATTCTATATCTTTTAAATTTACAGAATCATTATAATGAATATCTTCATTCAATTCTAAATCTATATCTTTTGACAAATTTGTTAATCTTTCTAATAAGTTATCATATTGATGACTTACTGTTAACTCATTAACATCTTTTACTTTCTTGACAATTTTAGATGATGGCTGTAAATAAATATCATTTGTTTCTTTTAAATGAAACAATACTTTCTTTAAATCATCTTTACTAAAAGTCATGTTAAGTAAAATCATTTTTTCTATTGCCATAATACGCTCCCCTTTTAATAGATCAATAATTCTCCAATTCTGCCAGGTGCTTCATTGTATCTTAAACCTTCAATAATATGTTTAAGATTATTAATTTCAATAGAATGAACAAATTTATAAGTCATAAATACTATTGCTGAATCTGTTGAAAAACGCATAAATCGTTTTGCTAGATGATATTTAATCTTTTCTGTATAATATTCGATATATACAAATTCGTTATCATCTATATATAATTTATATGGCGATTGTGATAATTTCTTTAAAAATTCACTCGCATCTTTTGTTTCAATCAATTCATTCATTGTGGATTTTGGAATGCGAGAATATTCCATATAAATCGATTCTTTGATAGTATCTGGATCGATTTTAAAATATTTCTTCATACGATAAATTTTAGTAATATTTTCTAACTCTATGATCGTATTAATCATTGTTAGTAAATCTTCCTGTTTTTTACCTTTGAATAATTTTTTAATAACTCTGATATAATCATGATAATAAACGTATTTTAGTTCTCTTTCTAATAAATTAATATCAATCTTTTCTCCGTTTTCAGGAAGAAATTTCAATAATACTTGATAGTAACTCGTAGAGTGAACCAACTTTAGTAATCCGTCATAATCATTTACAGTTAATAATCCATAAAGATCAAAATTTGCATAACGCATTAAATATGCTGGAATTTTCATTTCATATCCATCATAATATCGAGATTGAATTAATCTGACTTTTTTTAAGATTAGATGGATTTCTTCTTCTTCTACCCCCAAATGATAAAATTCCATATCTTTTTTAGAAGCATAACGCATGAGTCTACTTAATCTTTGAAATGAATCCTCATCTAACAAAGCTTCTAATTGCCCACGATGAATGTCATTTTCTTTAACATCTTTCATCAATTCACCATAAGATGTTTCAGATTTAAGATAAGCAACTAAATCACTAATGCTTCTGCGTTTAAGAAGTTCTTCATAATTTGCTTCAGTCAAATGTTTAGAATACATAGACCTTGCTTTTGCTAAAATAGCATTGGCACTAAAAGAACTCATAGTTCCACATCCTTTCTATATTTGTTTACAACGATCAACGAGTGTTTCTACCCATTCATCCTTGTTCTTTTCATATAGACTAGATAACTGGCTTAAAGATTTTTGATAAGCCTGTTCATTCTTTTCCTTGGTGTCTTTAATACTATCTTCTAATTCTTTTTTACGAGCATCAATTTTGATTTGATATTCATTAACAAAAGAATCATAGATTTCTTTTTTCTTTGCACTCATATTGGATTGAACATCTTGCTTTTTCTTTTTTGCTTCTTCTACAGCCTTAGCACACTGTATATCAATAGCTACAATATCCTGAATGACTTTGTCCACAACACCGCCTCCTTTATCTTCTTGTAATATTACTCTCTTTTTTTCAAAATTCAAGTCTAAATGCCATATTATTTATTTTCAAAAACATGTAATAAATAAAAACCCCATATAATGAGGTTTTATTTATTCATATCATTATCTAATTTCCCAAATAAATACAGCACTATCGTTTGCATCAATATCTTCTGGTTCAATCTCAATATCATCTTCATAGAACCATTTCGAAGGTCTAATAAACTTCGTTTTTGATTTAAAATATATTTCATTCCAATTATAATCAATCTTTAATAGTTGCCCTAACTTATATCCAGAAGCTTCACATAATATATTAGCTTTCCTTTTTGCATCTTGACATATTAATTTTAATAATTCTT
>CAZWZD010000059.1:0-7561 GCA_964638235.1 uncultured Erysipelotrichales bacterium | reverse complement strand
GAAGTATAATCAAATCCATCTAACTCTACTAATGGTTCTTGCGTATGTAAACAAATATTAAATATATCATCTGCTACTTGCTGCAATATTTGTTCTCTCATTATCTTACAATTCTGATTATTCCAAACTTCATTTAAATCAGTACTTATAAAATCAGTTTGTGAATATGCAACAAATAATAATTTTTCAATAAAATCTTCTTGAACGATATAATTATATATTGAATACTTATCTATCATCCATCCATTTAAATGTGTTGAAAGTATAACCTTACCCAATGCATCAGCTATAATACTATCAGCATAAGGTTTTACATCGTTCATTATATTATTTCCAAATTGAATTTTAAAGAAATCATGTGGATCATCATTAACAGCAAAGTTAGCAAAGTAATCTCCCTCATCTTCAAATCCATCTTCAATTTTAGATTGCACCTCTAAATATTTCTCACTTAATTCTCTAATTTGCCATGAAACATTATATAAACCATCTGCAATTAAATCATACAATTGAGCATCTATTTCAGAAATAACAGCTAATTTAGCACAAGCTTCTTTATATGCATTTATTTTCTTATTATTCAAATGCCTTTCTGCGGCTAATTGGCGAATCTTTCTTTCTCCACCATTTGCAAAAGTATTTCTAGCTTTTGTAGCTTCCTCTTTAAAGCTATTACTTAGTTCAATTAATTGTTCTTCAATTCCAAAAAATGGTTCATCTTCATTTCGCTTATGTTTGATTGTCTTTAACACTACATATGGTCCATAATCTTTAAATATCTGATGTGTTTGCTTAAATAATTCTTCAAATAAACTGCTCTCAAATTTCTTCTTAAATTTTAATGTAAGATTTTGAGAATAGTATCGAGCATACTTAACAGCAAGATCATATCCATACATAGGATGATCTCTTATCACTGTTTTAGGAATATTATCTTCAATCACAATATCTCTTTTAATCTTACCATTTAATTTTAATACATATGCTATTAATGATGATATATTTTCAATATGTGCATGACAATATACACTATCCATCATCTGTGTATTAACAATTTTTGTATCTTTTAATTGTTTAAGTACTGTATGATAAATTTGGCTTATACAATAATCATATATTTCCTTATCAGGAATTTTAATAACACTATGATCTAATTTTTGATATTTATATGATGCATATCTATGAAAATACTTTCTATCAGTATGAAGTGTAAACCAATTATATAAATTTTCTGATTCACCAGATACTAACAGTTCAGATAATAATTCTCCACCATTAAAAATTGAAACATCACTTACCATATCCAGCAAATGCTCAATTAATCTTTCTTTTATATTATATCCAGAAATAAAATTGCAAGCAGAAAATAAGTTTTTGTTGGAAACTATTTCTGCTGTTTCTAGTTTTAAATGATAGTTATTTCCAGATGCTTCAATATTCATAAAATAATCAATTTCTTTTAATGCAGCATACCCATTAGATTGTAAATTCAACTGAATATCTCTGTTATTTATTGGTACAGAATACACAAAATCATCAGGTGTATAAATGTAGCTAACCACTGTATAATTTTCAAAATGCAATATTTTAAATATATCATGAATCATATAAGTAAAATCAATAACCATTCCTGAACCAGTTCCTCCAGCTATACTTGTTACAAGAATAATTTGCATTGCATGAGTATCTAAAAAAGAAGAATGGCTATTCATTATTTCAACAAAAAGAGTTTCTAATTTTCCTTTAGTTCTATTATAAATGACATCCTTAACTAACCATGCTTTTCCAATCTGTCTTATGCCTGATGTTCCTAACCCACCATTTATTATCATTTCATTATTTAGTCTTTGATCTAGCCAATCATTAAAATGAGGTGGTATATTAATGGATGGATCAAACAATAATATCTTTTCACAATCATTCATATTATTGTTATTTCTTAAAGTTATATGATCAGTATCTAAATTCATAAAATAAACATGATCTGATTGTTCAAATTCCTTTATAAATCGACCTTTCAACATATCGATACTATCACAACCCAAGCTTCCCAAACCGATAAATACCGTGGCTTTAGGTGCGACTTTTAATTTATTATCCATAATTTTATTCTCCTAAAATTTTACAATATCTCACTTTTCATTTAAAAACTTTATAAATAAAGCAATATGCTTTTTCACATCACCATTATCTAATTGAAACCATCTTTTAAACAATATACCTAACATACATATATAATCATACTGATCTTCAAAATGATATAACTGATTGACTTCAAACTCATTTAATAATGTATATAAACTCTTTATTTTCAATTTATCTTTAATTAGTTTTTGACGAGCAGCATCTCTTTTTGAAGATGCATGAAATTTTGAAAAAAATGCAGTAGCTTTTTTACCATATTGACATTTCTTTTCACAATATGTACAGCCACAATGAATCGGTTTAAAATCATCAATAAGTCCATTATTTACTCTGTTTTTAATAGGTTCAATAACTTCACTTCTTGAAAATTGATATTTATCAGTAATTAAAGGGAACTTTACACATTTAGGCCTATTATCACCTTCTGCATAAACAGCTGCATATCCTCTAGGTAAAGAACTTAAATAATCTATTTGTTCATCTGTCATATTCATCGCTTTTCCTATTATTTCTCTATCTTCTTTCGCAACTGTTCTATGAACTATTTTTAGATTAGTATTTTTCAAAGTATCAGGTGCTAATTTAGTAGGAATTTGATCAGCAATAAATATCCCTTGTCCATAAGTACGTATCTCTGCTAACATATTACAGAAAAAATCAACAGATTTTGCTTGAGTTGGATTATTAGCTTCTGATACATTTTTTAATAATCTATGAGCTTCTTCTACCATTAATATATGCTGTAATTGTTTTGCTTTAGCAACTTTATCTTTTTGATATTTTCGATATTCATATAACTGAACAAGTAATATTCCAATAACAAATGACTTTGTTTCATCATCACCAATATCTTCTAATTCTAATACTGTTGGACATGATAAAAGTGTTTCTATTGGAATTGATTTAGAAGTATTTAACATTGCTCCTTTTCCACCAATCATTAAAGAATTGATTCTTGCTTCTAAAGCAGAACGAATATTTGAAGCCACTTCTTTATCATAGCCCATGTTTTTAACAATATAACCAATCTTATCATACAAATCACTTAATGTAGGATATAGTGTTAAACCATAAATATTTTTATTTGTAACAATATCCCATCCTCGATCTTCATAAACTGCATAAACTGCACTTTCTAAAACATATGGCATCGGAGCATATAACTCAAAGGCTGTTTTAAAAGTTGCTAATAAAAGATCTATATGACTCTGTAATGCAATTCCTGGAAGAGTTTCAAATGGGTTTAAACGATACCTTACAGACTTATCTGGATCTTCCGAACCCAAAGTATAAACCATCAAATCTTCAAAGCCAGCTAAATTTCTAAGTTCCCAATATTCTCTCTTTGCAGATTCAATAACTAAAAATGGAATATGCGATTGACACCATATAGTTTTTAATAATGATTTACTAGTATTTGTCTTACCACCACCAGTAATACCAATAATCAAACAATGCCTTGTATAGTCATTTTTCTCAATATTATAAACATTCTTTATATCTGTTTTCTCTCTTCCAGCATTGACAATATCTCCAATTGGAATAGGTTCTTCAATTTTATAACGTGATCTAACAGACACATCAAATTCTACATAATTATCAATATAATATCCAGGATACTCTTTTATTGGTAAAGATGCTAATACTCCCAATTGATCGCTATTAATAATTGTTTGAAAAGTATATGCAGCAGTTTCTCCAAGTGGGTGATGATTGCTGTTTTCAGATGTTTCTATCATAACTACCCCACTGTGTATAAAACGGCTAATAACATCGGCTGTCAAACTATAAACACTTCTCATTTTTTCAGGTCTAGAATTTTCACCTGAAAAAGTAGATTTAATTAAATTACCAAACATATTACTAGACAATTGAGAATCATTAATCGCAAAATATCCAGTATAATACCACATACCTCTTTCAATACCAATCTTATATGTTTTTTCCATTTCTGTTAAATTCTCAAAATAATCAGAATGAATAAAACTCTGCTTATCAATAGATGTACCACTTTCACTCAAAGTTGTCTTTTGATACTCAAATGTTCTAGACATTTCATTAAGTATCCAAGTATGCCAATTATTAATATCCAAGAATCGAGTTCCAGTAGCAAACAATGCATATATGAACTCTTTTCCCAACATACCACGAATAATATGATCAAGCTGAATAGTCTTTTTTTCATCATTTAATTTATTAGTAGGAATACCAGTAAACAATCCTGCATCAGTTATATTTTTTAAAACAATATCATTTATTTTAGCATCTTCTAAATCAATATTGGGAAATAAAGAAATCAAAGAACTACGCAATGAATATAAATGCTCTTCATCAACACCTATATAAACACCAATACCACTGCTATCACCTTTAATAATATAAGAAAATCCTAAATCTTTTTGATTTATACCACACAATAAATCAGACATAATTTCACTTATATCAAAACTCTCTTTTTCATTCCAAAACTTAGAAATACCATTTATTTTTAAATATGATAATTTTGATTGCGAAACTCTTACTAAAGATTTTTTTTCAATATTATCAGGAGTTCTATTTCTTGCATTATAATAATCACTATCTAAATCATTTCTGCATATCGCATTATTCTTTGCTAAAATGACTTTTTCACTCTGATACTCATCAACAGCTACACTCTCAAAAGTATTATTTCTAAGCGCCATAATTATACCTCATCTAAAACATAGCTTTTATTATTAAATAAATTCCATAAATTGCAATAGCACAAGCCATAATGCTCTCTCCGCCAGGTAAATACAAAGCAGCTGCTACCAATAGAATTAAAAAAATAATTTTCTGCACTAAAGGATTATTAAAAATATTAATTTTAAAAACATAAATAAATGCTAAAATACCAACAACAATCAAACCAATAAACAAAGTATCTAAAATTCCCTGACTAATACCATTTTTAAACAAGAATAATCCGGCAAGCAAAGCAAGTATAATAATCAATACCATAAACGAAGAACCGTTTCTTCCATTTTTTTGTTTTCCTAAAGGATCTCTCCAAAAATGATTAATCCTCATAGTTGCTCCACTATCAGCATCAACAATATTATTAATAATTAACAAACCATTTTTATATTTCCCCTGAACTTTAACACGAGAGCCTGGTCTAATGCTGTTAAATTCCAATCTTCCATATATAACAGCATTAACACCTCCACCTCCATGTCCTACGCTTCCTTGTCTAGATAAACTAATATTATATTGATAATCCGTACTCAAAGAATATCCATTAAACAATCTCTGAAAAAAAGAATAATTAAGAAGTGATATTTCATTAATGCTATTAACAATATAAATATCTGAATTATAAGGCTGATAATCATTGCCTTTATTCATTATTTCATCAGTAGTTTTCCTTTTTCCTTCGCTTGATTTATTGTATTCTGGTTTAGAAGATTCAAAATCATTAAAATCATCAAAATCATCAAAATACTGTCTATAACCTAAATCCATATTCTTTCCTTCTCCCTCATCTATTCAACACATTCAATTTTAAAACTTGGATTACCAATATCTAAATGAAACTCCTCTTTTGTTATTCCCTTTACAAAGAATTGAATTTTTTTCTTATTATTAAATGGTATATAATACTTAATATCCTTTAAATCATCATTTGAAATCGTATAATACATCGTTTTAGAATCCAACTCTACCTCATCACTTATAATTTGAACTCTAATTCCCGCTTCTCCATAACACTGATCTGAAAAAACTTTATAACGTACATTATACTTTCCACCAACCATAACAGGTTCTTTATACTTTTGTCTTGTATTTTCCACTAACTTCACATTTGTTCCATCAATAGAATCTACTCTTGTAACAGTTACATCATATAACCCTCTTTTTAATTTAAAATCATAAGAAATCAATCTTAAAGTATTTATCTGATGTCTTAAAATCGTTTTAACTGTAGCACCATTATTACCATTATTCAAAGAGCTTTTGTTAGGAGTAAACTCTAATTGATAATCATATTCTTCACTTTGATCCATTTTTACAGCATTTGCAACTCTAACATCATCATGCTTGCTCTCTACTTTAATTGATTTTATCATTTTTACTCCTCCTTAAAACCCAATATTCTTATCATTAAAATCATTCTCTTTATTTTTAACTTCTATTTCATGATTTATTTGAGATTGATACCTTTGCCTCTTATATCCATCATTACCATTAATACTAACATCAATATTAGTATTATTAATAAAAATAGAAGCTACCAATATCATATAAAGCATACTTATAACACCAGCAGATAAATGCAAAGCATTAATACCTAACTCTAACAATAAACCAGCAATAACAGATGTGATGATAGAAGTTATCATAATCATCGAAGAATCATCATCTTTACCTGTCGCAAATAACATAGACATAGAAATAATAAAACCTAAAATAGCTGTAAATACAATTCTCATCAAAGCATATAAGAAATCTAATTTTGGCACATTTCTATATGTAAAGAAAGTCCTTTTATACTTATCATCACTTGTTTGAGTAATAGCATTTTCCATAGCATCTTCTAAATCATCTGCATCATCAACGCTAATATACACACCACCAGTTTCATCCGCAATTTCTTGCATCAAATCATCATCAACACTACCTAAACCAACTGTTGATATAGTGATATTGTTTTTAACATAACCTTTTAAAGTACTAGACAATGATTGAAAAATTCCTATATCATTAGCTTGTCCATCTGATAACAATAAGAATTTAGGATTATCTCCCAAACCAGTAAGATTGCCATTTTCATATTCTTCTAACAACTTACTCAATGTTCCTTTAATATATGTATTACCAGAATTAGAAGCATACAATTTTCCTAAACCTTCAGATTTAGGAGCAACAGCTCTTTGACAGACAACTGAATCACTAAAACTATAAACTGCATATGGGAAATCATCATCTTGATCTTCAATAATTTCTTCAATTGCTTCATATCTTAATGCATCTGGATCATTTGCTGACATAGATCCTGAATTATCAATAATAAAAACATATGAAGTAGGATCTCTATATATAAAATTTGTATCAAAGAAATTAAGCTCATAAATAAATTCAAATAATGTACCTAGCAATAAAATTCCCACTAGCACACCTATAAGTACTATTAAATTTTTTCCACCATCATTTTGATTTCCATTGATTATACTATAAACAAAGACAATAGCAGCAAGAACTAAAAAGAAAACGATAAAACGAATACCAATAGCCAAAGGACTCCATAAACTATCACTAACAGCATTATAAATAAAATTAGAAATAAAATATCCAACAATTCCAGCTATAATACTTACAATTAAAGTTATAATATCAAATGACTTTGTTTTATTCTTTTTAATTTCATGATTATCATTTTTTATATTATTGTTGT
>CAZWZD010000058.1:0-7564 GCA_964638235.1 uncultured Erysipelotrichales bacterium | reverse complement strand
TTATGTGAAAGAGTAAAGGAGAGTTTATGGAAAAAATTGCTTGTATACTTTTGGCGGCTGGAGAATCAAAAAATATGAAAGAATTTAAACCATTGCTTCCGTTTGGTGATTCTACAATTGCTTTACATATTGTTACATTATTAAAGAAATTAAATATTGATCCTATTATTGTTGTGACAGGATATAAAGCAAAACAATTAGAAAAACATCTTTTTTTTACAAAAGTCCAATTTATAAAAAACGAACGATATCAATGTACAGATATGTTTGAATCTGTAAAACTAGGTATTCAAAATATAAAAGAAGATTGTGATAGAGTGCTTATCATGCCTATCGATATGCCTAATATTAGTCAAGAAACAATTCAAAATGAAATAAATATCCATACACCTATTATAACAACACAATACAAAGGGCAGAGTGGACATCCAGTTATCATCGATTATGATGTTGCTTTAGAGATATGTCAATATACAGGTTCTAATGGACTTAGAGGTGCTATTGAAAATAGTCATTATCCTATTGTAAGACTTGAAGTTGAAGATGAAGGGGTTTTACAGAATATATCTACTCAAGAACAATACAAAGAAGTTATTGAACAAAACTTTATTAATGGCAAAGGTTATCCTATAACTGCAAGTGTTTTATTAAGACTATCAGCTCATGAGAACTTCTATGGACCTGGAGTTAATGAATTATTAAAGAAAATTAATGATACTGGTTCTATTCAAGAAGCCTGCACTTTAATGGGAATGTCATATAGTAAAGGTAGAAAAATGTTAAAAACAATAGAACAGCAATTAGGGTATCCTGCTGTTACTAGATGGACAGGTGGTATTGGTGGAGGTGGATCTGTTTTAACTGATGAAGGAAAGCAGTTAATCGAAACTTATGAAACCATGAAAGAAGAGTTAGATGATTTTGCAAGAGATTTATTTGTAAAACATTTTGGCAAAGGATTTAAATCATGAGATATTTATATATGGTTCGTCATGGGAGGATTGCATATGAAGGAAATATAAAACGTTGTATTGGTAGAACTGATGTTGCTTTAGATGAAATTGGTAGAAGTCAATCAAGAGATTTGAGAATATATTTCAAAGATAAAAATATCAAACATATTTATAGCAGTCCTCTTCAAAGATGCGTTGATACAGCATTATTACTATCTAATGGACAAAATGTTATGATTGATGAACAATTAATAGAAATAGATATGGGTGAGTGGGAAAATCTTCCATTAAAGGATATTCATAAAGATAAGTACATGGAACCAAGGAATGGAGAAGGACGAATAAATGCATTTAATCGTTTTTCTAAAGCAATTGACAAAATTATTCAATCTACTACTGGAAATATTGTATTAGTAACACACGCTGGTTTAAATTGTTATTATCTAGCATCTTTACTTAATATTTCAATAGAAGATTCAAGAATCTTACCTCAACCTTTTGGCTGTATCAATAAATTAGCTATTCATGATTGTACTATTGAACCCTTAAGTGTAGGTATTATGCCTTTTCCCTATCCAAATAAGGAAAAGTGTTATCAAATATTTGAGCACTGTCATACTCCTGAAAATGTTATCGATCATTCTATCAAAGTCTGTGAGATTGCTTTAGATATTGCTGAAAAATTAAATAAACATGGTTATTCATTAAATCTTGATCTTATATATTCAGCTTCATTACTGCATGATATTATGAGAGCTGAAAGAAAACATGATGAAAAAGGATATAAAATATTGATTAGAGAAGGTTATCCTCAAGTTGCTGAAATTGTTAAATATCATCATAATTTAAATGATGATATGGTAAAACATATCAATGAGATAACTGTAGTTTATTTAGCAGATAAATATATTCAAGGAGCGAAATTTGTAACTGTTGATGAAAGATTTAATAAAAGTTTAGAAAAATGTAAAGATGATGAAGCTAAAAAAGCTCATCAAAGAAGATATGATGAAGCAAAATTAGTTGAAAGAAATATTTTAAATATTATTGGTTCTAGTGACTTTTGTCACAGATATTAATTGTAGATTATATTATTATATAGTTGTTTAGTAAGAACTAAACAATATGTATTGGAGGAAAAAAATGAAACTTATAAAAACCCAAGATGCAGTTGGATGTGTTTTATGTCATGATATTACTCAAATAATTAAAGGAGTTACAAAAGATGCTGTATTTAGAAAAGGGCATGTTGTAACTAAAGAAGATATTCCTGTATTATTAAGTGTAGGAAAAGATAGTTTGTATGTTTGGGAAAATGATGAAAATATGATGCATGAAAACGATGCTGCCGAAATATTAATTTCTTTATGTATAAATAATCATATGAAAAAATCTGGAGTTAAAGAAGGAAAGATTGAATTAATCGCAGATTGTGATGGGTTACTTAAAGTTAATAGTGACGGAATGAAAGCTGTCAATAGTTTTGGACAAATGATGATTGCTTCCCGTCATGGTAATTTTATGGTTCATAAAGGTGATAAGCTTGCTGGTACAAGAATTATTCCTTTGGTTATTGAAAAAGAAAAGATGATGAATGCTAAAGAAGCGTGTCTAAAAGCAACAGATAATAAACCAATTTTTAGTTTATTACCTATTGTCCATAAAAAAGTAGGAATTATTACAACTGGAAACGAAGTCTATTATGGACGTATTCAAGATACTTTTACTCCTGTAATAGAACAAAAACTAAATGAATTTGACTATGAAATCATAGCCCATCAAACATGGAATGATGATGATAAAAAAGTAACAAAAGCTATATTAGAAATGGTAGATCAAGGAGCAGATGTTATTATTTGTACTGGAGGTATGAGTGTTGATCCTGATGATAAAACTCCTCTAGCAATTAAAAATACAAAGGCTGATATCATTTCTTATGGAGCCCCGGTTCTTCCAGGAGCAATGTTTCTATTAGCTTATTTACAATTGGAAGATAGAACAGTAACAATCATGGGATTGCCTGGTTGTGTTATGTATTCAAAAAGAACAATATTTGATTTAATCTTACCAAGAGTTATGTGTGATGATCCTGTTACTTCAGATCAATTAGCCGCCCTTGGTGAAGGTGGATTCTGTTTAAATTGTGATATTTGTACATTCCCTAATTGTGGATTTGGAAAGGGGAAATAAAATGGATTTTACTCATTTTGATCAAAATGGTAATGCTGTTATGGTTGATGTTAGCCAAAAAAAAGATACTAAAAGAGAAGCAATTGCTTGTGGATATATAAAAATGTGTCCTGAATGTTACTCAAAAGTAAAACAAGGAACGATTGTTAAAGGTGATGTTTTATCAGTTGCAAGAATTGCTGGTATTATGGGAGCTAAAAAATGTAGTGAATTGATACCATTATGTCATCCTTTGCCATTAAGTAAACTTACAATTGATTTTGAAATGTTAGATGATACTTATGAAATTAAAGTCATATGCCTTGCTAAAACAACTGGTAAAACTGGTGTTGAGATGGAAGCATTAACTGGTGTTCAAGTAGCATTATTAACTATATATGATATGTGTAAGGCTGTAGATAAGTCTATGGAATTTAATAGAATTCACTTAATAAAAAAGACTGGTGGTAAAAGTGGAAACTTTGTAAACCCTAATGCAGGTGATAAATAGTGAAAGATCGTTTTGGACGTACAATTGAATATATGCGTATCTCTATCACTGATAGATGTAATTTAAGATGTCAGTATTGTATGCCTGATGGAATTACTACAACTTCAATGAATGAAATATTAACTTTTGAAGAAATACATAGAATTGTTAAAATTGTAACTAAATTAGGTATCAAATATATTAAGATTACTGGTGGAGAACCATTAGTAAGACTTGGCTGTATTGATTTAATACGCACATTAAAAAATACTAAATCTATAGAAAAAGTTACATTAACAACTAATGGTGTATTATTAAATAAATATGCTGATGAATTAATAGATGCTAAAATAGATGCTATTAATATAAGCATAGATACATTGAATTCACAATTATATCATTATATTACTGGATTTAATGAACTGAATAATGTATTAGAAGCAATTAAGAAGTTTACTAAATACAATATTCCTATTAAAATCAATGCAGTATCATTGGATTTAAAAGCATTAGCTAATCAACAACATATAGAAATAGATGAAAACGAATGGTTAAAACTTTTAATTATTGCTAGAGAATATCCAATAGATGTAAGATACATAGAAATGATGCCTATTGGATATGGGAAAAAATTTAAAACAATCAATCATGAAGATTTAATTCAACAAATAAAAAGTATATATCCTTCAATGACTAAAGATAATAAACAGCATGGATATGGACCTGCAATTTATTATAATATTGATGGATTTAAAGGAAGCGTTGGTTTTATTAGTGCTATTCATGGTAAATTCTGTAATTCTTGTAACAGAGTAAGATTAACTTCTCAAGGTTATTTAAAAACTTGTCTTTGTTATGATACTGGAAGTGATTTAAAGAAATTACTTAGAAATAATTATAGTGATGATGAAATCAAAGAAGTTATTGAAAAATGTATTTATCAAAAGCCTAAGGCCCATTGTTTTGAAAATATTGATGAAATAACTGAATTAAATGATATGGTGAGTATTGGAGGATAAGATGGATATTAATGGAACGGTTAAGGCTGTCTGTATTAGTTTGAAAAAAGGAACTGAAAAAAAACCTATAGATGAAGGTTATTTAATTGAAGATTTTGGTATAGAAAATGATGCTCATGCTGGTAAATGGCATCGTCAAGTTAGCCTTTTATCTTATGATAAGGTAGAAGAATTTAATAAAAAAGGTGGAAATGTTACTGATGGAGCCTTTGGTGAAAATATTTTAGTAGAAGGTATTGATTTTAGAAATTTACCTGTTGGTACAATGTTTTATATTGGTGAAGCTGTTTTAAAGATGACTCAAATAGGAAAAGAATGTCATTCACATTGTGCAATATTTCATAGAGTGGGGGATTGTATTATGCCTAGAGAAGGTGTGTTTGCTGAAGTTGTTAAAGGTGGAAAAATAAAAGCAGGGGATGAAATTATTGGTAAACTTCCTGATGCTTCCCGTCCTTTCAGTGCAGCAGTTATTACTTTAAGTGATAAGGGATTTAGAGGAGAGAGAGTAGATGAAAGTGGTCCAGCAGCAAAACAAATGTTGGAAGAAAATGGTTATGAAGTAGTTGAAACTTTCATTATACCTGATGAACCTCAAATATTAAAAAAAGAATTAATACGATTGGCTGATCAAAGACAAGTTGATTTAATTCTTACAAGTGGTGGAACTGGATTTTCTTTAAGGGATCAAACTCCAGAAGCAACATTAGCTGTTGCTGATAGAAATGCTCCTGGAATAGCAGAATATATGAGATTAAAATCTATGGAAATTACTGATAGAGGAATGCTAAGTAGAGGAGTTTCTGTTATTAGGAAACAGACATTAATTGTTAATCTGCCTGGCAGTCCAAGGGCAGTTAAAGAAAACTTAGGCTTTATCCTAAATGCATTAGATCATGGTTTAAAAATCTTACGCGGAAGTGCTAGCGAATGTGCTAGAAAGTAACAAAATAACAAATTTGTTATTTTGTATGCAATCGTTAAGTTTTTAAAAAGCGTACGATTAATGTTATTGGGTGAGTATATTGAAGAAATAATTAGTTAAGGAGGATTTAAAAAATGAAGAAGTTATGTATTCAATTATTATCTTGTGCTTTAGCACTAACTGGATTAGTAGGATGTGGAGGAAATTCATCTTCTGAGTTAGAAGAACAAACTCTAACTTTAGCCGCTGCTGCTAGTTTACAAAACGCATTTGAGGAAGAATTAATTTCAATGTTCAATGAAAAATATCCAAATGTTAAAATTGAAGGAACATATGCAAGTTCTGGTGATTTACAGACTCAAATTGAAAATGGTTTAGCTGCTGATGTATTCTTCTCTGCTGCTACTAAACAAATGAATGCTTTGGAAGAAGAAGAATTAATTAATTCTGATACAAGAATTGATTTATTGGAAAATAAAGTTGTATTAATTGTACCATCTAATTCATCTTTAGGTTTATCTTCTTTTGAAGATATTACAAAAGCTGCTACAGTTGCTATTGGAGATCCTGATAGTGTTCCAGCTGGACAATATGCTAAAGAAGCTTTAACTAACTTAGGTTTATGGGATACTATTGAAGCAAAAGCAAGTTTAGGTAAAGATGTTACTGAAGTATTAAATCAAGTAGCTGCTGGAAGTGCTGATGCTGGTATCGTTTATGCAACTGATGCTGCAAGTATTTCTGATAAAGTTATAGTAATCGCTGAAGCTCCAGCTGATAGTTTAGAAACTCCTGTTATTTATCCAGTAGCAGTAACTGCAAAAACTGAACATGAAGAAGCTGCTAAAGCTTTAGTTGAATTCTTAAAGAGTGATGCAGCAATTGAAGTATTTGTTAAATACGGATTTGCATCAAACGTAGAATAAAAATATTAGGAAGGTAGGAAGTGTTATGGATTATTCACCATTATTTATATCAATTAAAACAGCATTTAGTGCAATTATTATCACATTTACTTTAGGAGTATTATGTGCATGGATCGTTGTCAGACAAAAAAATGAGAAGATAAAGATGGTGTTAGATGGTATTCTAACACTTCCTTTGGTACTTCCACCAACAGTAGTAGGATTTTTCTTGTTATATGTGTTTGGTGTTAACAGACCAATAGGTAAGTTCTTTATCGATGTATTCAATCAAAAAATTGCTTTTTCATGGTCGGCAACAGTTATCGCTGCTGTTGTCATGTCTTTTCCATTGATGTATAGAAGCTGTCGAGGAGCTTTTGAACAGGTCGATGAAGATCTTATGGATGCAGGTAGAACTTTAGGTATGAGTGAATGGCAAATATTTTGGAAAATACAATTTGCTAATGCAATGCCTGGTGTTCTGAGTGGTGCTGTTTTAGCATTTGCTAGAGGATTAGGTGAATTTGGAGCAACTTCAATGTTAGCTGGTAATATTGCTGGTAAAACAAGAACGTTGCCGATGGCAGTTTATAGTAAAGTTGCAGCTGGTGATTATGCTGGTGCCTATAATTATGTAGCAGTGCTTGTTGTTATTGCTTTTATTTCGATTGTTCTAATGAATTTCTTTGCATTAAGAAATACAAAGAGAAAGTAGGTTGTAAATCATGAAATTAGATGTTAACATAAATAAAAATTATAAAGATTTCTCTTTAAATGTTTCTTTTAAAGGAAATAATGGATGTATTGGTATACTTGGTCCTTCTGGTTGTGGAAAAAGTATGACTTTAAAAAGTTTAGCTGGTATAATTAATCCTGATTATGGTCAAATCTTGTTAGATGATGAAGTATTATTTGATAGTCAAAAGAAAATCAATATTAAACCACAAAAAAGAAATATAGGATACTTATTTCAAAATTATGCTTTGTTTCCTAATATGAGTGTAGAACAAAATATCGCTGCTGGTCTAAATCATTTAGATAAGAAACAAAGGCAGCAAAGAGTCAATGAAATGATATCAAGGTTTCATTTAGATGGGCTATCA
>CAZWZD010000057.1:0-7603 GCA_964638235.1 uncultured Erysipelotrichales bacterium | reverse complement strand
TAATAATATTGTATGAACTTGTATACTCTAAATTAATTTTGTTTTTTAATTCTTGTTCATAAGTTTCAATCTTTTTAATATATGTATCAGCATCACTAACTTTATATTTAAATTCATCTAAACTCTTAAACTGATATGCAACAGCCTTATAATCTGTTTCAGCAACTTCTTCTAATACTATCTTATCAGAAGTATTAGTATTTGTAATTCTAGATATATCTCCACCAGTTAATATAAATGTATATAACAATGGAATAATAACAAATGAAAACAAAAACATAATCCAAATTGTTTTATAATTAAACATTGGTTTATTCAAATTATAACCACAATGTGGACAATATTTATCATGATCTGACACTTTTCTTTGACATCTAGGACATTTTTTCATAACTTGCCTCCCTATAAGAATCCATAAAATCATTAAATTCATCTATAAATTCTTGTCTTTTTTCTTTCTGTTCTTCTCTATCCTCAATTGCAATATAATCTTCATCAAGATATTGGTATGTTTTATAAATCTTACCAGCTTTGATCCATTCTATCGTTGGAGTCCAACTCACTTTAAAATTCGTATAAAAATCTTCATAGAACTGCTTTTCCTCTTCACTAGCATCTTCTTTTCTTGCAGCATCTCTCATTTCTTTAATATTTATATAATAAATACCTGCATCACTATGTTCATTCATATACTCTTCAAGTATAGGATAAAACTCTATACAATCACCACAATCACTTCTACCAATATATAATAAAAATTGAGTTTGAGAATCCATCAATTCTGTTAATTTCTCATAATTAATTTCATTAATCCCTACTTTACTATCAAAAGGTATATCCTTTTCACACCCAAACAATACCATTAACACTAATAAAATAATTGTTAATTTTTTCATGTATAACCTCCTTTTTAGTAATATAACATAATTTGATAATAAAAAAAAGATAAGAGTCAAAACTCTTATCTGATATCTTACTTAAGTAAGCTTTCTCCATCCATTTCTGGTGGTATTTCTAAACCTAATAACTGTAACATAGTTGGAGCCAAATCTCCTAACTTTCCACCCTCTTTTAATTGTAAATGAGTATTAGTTACAATTAAAGGAACATCATTAGTAGTATGAGCAGTAAATGGATTATTATCTTCATCTAATAACTGTTCACTATTACCATGGTCTGCAGTAATTAACATAGTTCCACCAAGTTCTAATACTTTTTGATAAACTTCACCAACACATTCATCAACAACACTAACTGCTTTGATTGCTGCTGGAATAACTCCTGTATGACCTACCATGTCACAGTTTGCAAAGTTGACAATAACAACATCATGAATATCTTTATCCAATTCTGCAATTAATGAATCTTTTACTTCATAAGCACTCATTTCAGGCTGTAAATCATAAGTAGCAACTTTAGGTGAATTAATTAATACACGAGTAGCACCTTCAATAGCTTTATCTTCTCCACCATCAAAGAAGAAAGTAACATGAGCATACTTCTCAGTTTCAGCAATTCTTAATTGTTTTAATCCTTTAGCTGAAATATAATCACCAAAAGTATTGCTTAAATTAACCTTACCAAATGCAATCTCACCATTAACTGTATCAGCATATTTCATCATACATACAAATGCTAAATTCTTTGGTTTATCAGCAGGTTTAAAATTATCATAAACATCAGCAGTAAATACATTTGACATTTGAATAGCTCTATCTGGTCTAAAGTTAGCAAAAATAACTCCATCGTTATCAGAAACTCCACCATCTATATCCGGATTATATCCAGGAATAACAAATTCATCATAAACTTCTTTAGCATAAGAATCTTTAACATATTGAACTGCATCACTGAATGTTTCTCCACTCTTAGCAATTAATGCATTATAAGCCAATTCAACACGATCCATTCTCTTATCTCTATCCATAGCATAATATCTACCAGCAACAGTAGCAATCTGTCCAACACCAATTTCATCTATTTTATCTTGTAATTCTTGTACAAAATCAGCACCACTATCAGGAGCAACATCCCTACCATCTAAGAATGCATGAACAAAAACTTTATCTACTCCTTCATTCTTAGCTAATTGTAATAAAGCATAAATATGTTCATTTGAAGAATGAACACCACCATTTGATAATAATCCCCAAATATGTAATTTAGAATTATTATCTTTAACGTGTTTAATAGCATTTAAGAACTTTTCGTTTTGATAGAAAGTTCCATCTTTAACAGCTTTATTAATTAAAGTTAAAGATTGATAAACAGTTCTACCAGCACCAATATTTAAATGTCCTACTTCACTATTCCCCATTTGACCTTCAGGTAAACCAACTGCATTTCCACTTGCTTTGATTCTAGTAGTTGGATATAATTCCATTAAATCATCTAAGTTTGGTGTATTTGCTAGCTTAACAGCATTTCCGTCAATACGATCTGATAAACCATAACCATCCATAATACATAAAACGATTGGTCTTTTTTTCATTTTTTCTTTACCTCCATCTCTACTCGTAATTATATCTAATTTACATAAAAAAATAAAGCATGAAACACTTTTTTGTGAAATAAATACCTAACACCATAATAAAAAAGAGAACTTTCGTTCTCCTTACTGATCAAAATACACTAAATCTTCAAAAGTTTGCCTTCTAATAACTACTCTTGACTTTCCTTTATATGCAAAAACAACAGCCGGTTTAACAATCTGATTATAATTAGATGACATCGTATAATGATAAGCTCCTGTAGAAAAAATTGCTAAAATATCTTTAGATTGAGGATTTGCCATCTTAATATCCTTAATCAATATATCACTAGACTCACAATTCTTTCCAGCAACAGTTACCACTGTATTTCTCTCTTCTTCAGCCTTATTAACAATAATAGCATCATATTTTGCCTGATATAAAGCAGGTCTAATATTCTCATTCATTCCTCCATCAACACTAATATACTTTCTAATATGAGGAATATCTTTAATCGAACCAACTGTATACAATGTTACCCCAGCATTCCCTACAACATAACGTCCTGGTTCAATCATAATCATTGGTCTTTTCCATCCTCTAGCTTCAAATCCAGTTTTAATAATATTCACAATTGTTTCAACAACTAAATCAAAATCTAGTGGATGATCTATTTCAGTATACTGTATACCAAAACCACCACCACCATTTAACTTCTTAATAACAACACCATACTCATCATAAATAGTATAAGCTATTTCAACAAACTTCTGCATAGCTAAAACATAAGCTTGAATTTCTTCAATCTGACTTCCAACATGACAATGTATACCTTCAAATTCTATATTTTCTGATTTTAGAATAATTCCTATAGCTTTTAAATATGTACCATCATGACTGCTAAATCCAAATTTAGTATCTTTTGCCCCAACTCTAATATAATCATGTCCTCCAGCATAAACCCCTGGAGTAACTCTTACTGTCGCATAAACTTTTGTTTTCAATCTTCCAGCAATCTCTTCTATTAATTCAATTTCATAAAAATTATCAACAACAAAATGGGTTACTTTATTTGTTAAAGCATATTCTATTTCATCTGGCAATTTATTATTTCCATGGAAATAAATCTTATCAGGATCAAAACCAGCTCTCAATGCAATAGAAATTTCTCCAGCACTTACACAATCAATCCCAATTCCATATTCACTAGCTATTCTATATATTTCTAAACAGCTAAAAGATTTAGAAGCAAACAAAGGTAAAGTATTTTCAAACTTATCCATAAACCTTTCTTTAAGTGTATTCATTTGTTGTCTAATATGACTTTCACTCATAACATATAAAGGTGTTCCATACTGCTTTACTAAATCCATAGCATTGATTTCATCAATATATAAAGAATTATTCTTTATTTCAATAAACTTACTTTGAAGTACCATTTTATTCTCCCCTAATATAAATTCTTTAAAGTAAACAATCCATTATCCTTATCATATATTGCCTTTAAAGCAGCAATAGCTCCTTGAGCAAATACTTCTTTAGATAAAGCAGTATGCTTTATCTCCACAATTTCATCTTTTCCAGCAAACATAATACTATGTTCACCAAAAATAGTTCCACCCCTTATAGATTGAATACCTATTTCATTTTTTTCTCTTTTGTGCTTTATTGAACTCCTATCATATATAGGATTAACATCAATATCTTCATTAATAACATCATACAATAATTTTGCAGTACCACTAGGTGCATCTATCTTTTGATTATGATGTTTTTCTAATATTTCAATATCAAACCCATTATCAAAAAATTCCTTAGAAACCATCTTAACAATCTTAGTTAGCATTTGTACTCCAAACGAAGTATTATAAGCTTGGAAGATTGGTATCTGTGAAGATGCTTCTTCTATTTTTAATAACTGCTGATCATCAAATCCTGTTGTCGCAATCACCAAAGGACAATGATGTGAAACTGCATATTTTAATAAATCTTCTAAATTATTAGGATGAGAAAAATCAATAATAGCATCAACATTTTCTTGACATTCACTTAATGTATTATATGTATTTTCCATTGGCTCTTCATCAAAAATTGGTGATACTATACCTACTAAATCCATATTTTCATCATCTCTAATAGCTTGGGCAACTTTCTTACCCATTAAACCATATCCATATACTACTACATTCATATTAATAACCCTTTTTTTCAAATCTTTCCATTGCATCAAACAATAATTTCTTATTAGCATCTGTAGTAGTAATAAGTGGTAATCTCACCATTTCTCCACATACTCCCATGTGTGCTAAAGCAGCTTTAGGCATAATAGGGTTAACGTCTACAAATAAGTATTTAGAAACATCATTAAAATCATAAGCCATTTCTCTAGCCTTTACTAAATCACCCTTTAAAATTAATTGAGTAAATTCTTCAGTTTCTCTAGGATATAAATTAGATAATACAGAAATAACTCCCTTTCCACCAGCAGCCATAAAAGGTAAAATATTATCATCACATCCAGAATACATATCAAAATCTAAATCTTTTGTATGTGTCAACACATCCATAGCATAATTAATATCATCAGTTGCATCTTTCATAGCTTTAATATTTCTATGTTTAGCTAATTCAACAACTGTATCTACATTGATTTTAACTCCTGTTCTTCCTGGAACATTATATACAATCATAGGAATATCCACTTTATCAGCAATATAAGTATAATGAGCAATCAATCCCTTTTGACTTGTCTTATTATAATATGGAGTTACAACTAATATTGCATCTGCACCTACTTCTTTAGCAAATTGTGCCTTTTTCAAAGCAGTTTTAGTATCATTAGAACCAGCTCCAGCAATAACTTTAATTCCAGTTCCCTTAGCCATATCCATAACAATTCTAGTTAATTCAAATTCTTCTTCAATACTAATAGTTGGTGTTTCACCAGTTGTTCCATTAACCAATAAAGCCTGAACTCCACCATCTATCATTCTTTGTACTTGTCTTTTAAAACCTTCATAATCAATACTTCCATCATCAAACATTGGTAAAACAAGTGCTACAGCACTACCTTCAAATATACTTGCCATAATTTCCTCCTATAAATTAAACTCTTTCTTTATCAATTCAACAGCTTTAACTGCATCTTTCTTCTCTAATACATAAGATATAGACGTATCAGAAGTCGTAACCTGCAAAAGCGGGAACTGATTTTTTCCTAATATAGAAAAGACTTGAGATGCTACTCCAACCTCATATTTCATTTTCATCCCTTCAACCATTACTTTTGCTACATTTTTATTTTGATAAATCATAATTCTTGGATGATTTTCTTTAACTTTCTCTAACGCACTATTTAATAATTTCTGATCTTCACTTCCACAAGTAAAATCAATTCTCATTTCATCTTCTAACATAACTTGTGAAATCATATCAACATTAACACCTTCATTAGAAATAATGTCAAAAATCTGAGCAACAAACAAAGAATTCTTTTCAACATTCATTAATTTAACTTGAATAATATTCTCATTGCTCATAACTTGAGTAATAACATCTTTATTCATTCTACCCCTTCTTTCTATAATAAAAAAATGCAATGAGCCATTGCAATAAAAAATAACTTTTTTATTGTGATAGCTCCTCATTAACCATGTAATGACAGTGATAGAAATATTCTTCCTATCCCCAGGCAATAATAATGTGCAAACTATTATTCCTTCGGCAATTGCTCCCTTTTCTTTGTCTGGTTGCACCCATATAATAAAGAATACATAACTCTTGCGCCTCTATCTTTCTTGTCCTAATACTAACATATAAACGCTTTGAAAACAACATTTTATTAAAATAATGAATAAATTTTAAGATAACTATTGAATTTATACTAATATTTTATATAAAATATGAATATTAATTAGGGAGAGGTTTTTATGAAAAGAATTGCTTTGCTGACATCTGGTGGTGATGCTCCTGGAATGAATGCAGCTATTCGTTCTATTGTTAGAGTAGCAAGAAAAAATAATCTAGAAGTTTATGGTGTTCTTGAAGGATATAAAGGATTAGTGGAAGGAAAATTTGTTAAATTAGGATATAGTGATGTATCTGAAATACTTTCTCGTGGGGGAACTATTCTTTCTTGTTCTCGTTTATTAGAATTCAAACAAGATGAATATCAATATAAAGCAATTGAACAATTAAACAAAAAAGGTATCGAAGGTCTAGTTGTCATTGGAGGTGATGGCTCTTATAGAGGTGCCTTAGCATTGAGTGAAAAAGGTTTTAATACAGTAGGTGTTCCCGGAACTATTGATAATGATATCAATGGTACTGATGAAACAATTGGTTTTCATACTTCTTTATCTAATATTGTTGATGCAGTTAACAAACTAAGAGATACATCAAGTTCTCATCATCGTTGTTTTGTTATTGAAGTAATGGGTAACAATCGTGATAGTTTAGCTTTATACTCTGCTATTTCTTGTGGCAGTGAAGTTGTTATTACAAATAATACTGGTTATGATGAAGATAAAATGGTGGAAATGATGGATTACGCTGAAAAATATCAAAATAAAAAACACGCATTAATAATTGCAAGCGAAAAGATTATTGATGTAGAAAAATTAGCTGAAAGAATTTCTAATGAAACCAACTTTTCTGGACGTTCTATTGTTTTGGGACATATTCAAAGAGGTGGTACTCCTGTACCAGAAGATAGAATATTAGCTTCTCAGATGGGTAAGTTTGCTGTAGAATTATTAATTAATAATAAGTCAGGCTATTGCGTTTGTAAAAAAGATAATCATATTATTGCTAGAAAAATAAATGAAGCGTTGGCTGATATAAATGAAACTCAAATGAAGATGTATCAGTTATTTGATGAATTAGCATAAAAAAGTTATAATTTTATATGGACTTTTTGTCACAAATAATATATTATTTGTTCAACAAGGAGAGTTGTTTATGGTATTTGAATTAGAATCCAGTTTTGAAAATCAAAAAATTAAAATTTTAGAAATTTTAAACAAATATTTAAGTGCTGAACAAATTGAAGTTGCTGATATAATAAAAGAAAACTTATGTTTGCACTTAGCATTGAATGTATCTAGAGAATTAAATGGAACTTATATTCCAAC
>CAZWZD010000056.1:0-7671 GCA_964638235.1 uncultured Erysipelotrichales bacterium | reverse complement strand
TCAAAAGAATTTGATGAAGAAGTCAAAGAAAAGAAAACAAGAAAAAAATATATACTATAATGAAATTCATGATGGTTTGTCATCTTGGATTTAATACTGCTGAAACAAAAGAATTATCAGAATATTATCATTTAAATCTCAATGATAAAGTAAAACAAATGTATGACGGATATAAAAAATTAATAGAACAGGGATTTATAGAAACAAATTTCTAATAATAGATATCAATTAAAGATATCTAATGAAGAAATTCAAAAAGAATTTCAATCATTAACAGCTGATTATATAGATGTTTCTTATAATGAATTAAAGGAAGATGTGACATTCTTTTAAAATCAAAGAAGAACGAAACTTCATATGTCATAGAATTTAAATATGCAAAAATTAGAAAAGTTATATATATTGGATTGGCACATCATGGAAAAGAAGTAGTCATGACATGGACTGAAAAGAAATAAACTGTAATCAGATCAAATTATATTTGTGCTATATAAAGGAACTAGTGTGGAAACTCAAGTTATACAGGCAATAGTAAATATGCCTGTATAATTTTTTATTTAATGCCTTTATTTTTAGTTAATAAATAAGATTAGTATAATCTTATTTGTATAGTAGGTATGAAAAGTATTAGCTAAAACCTAAATTACTGTACGATTTGTATATTCAGAATAAAAGATAATCTGAAAATAAAAAATGACAGATGAGAATCAGGCAAAAAAAGTACAGTAAACATGTCATTTTGATATTTTTTAAAAAAATGATAATTATTTTGAGCTGACTTTTATATAAGCGTCAAGATGTATATTGTGGCGGTTAAAATTATAATGATATATTCAATCAAAAAAGTTTCGAACCACTACTTTGTTATTAAGGGGGGCAAATATTGGAAAAAGAATGTTTATCTACTGAGGATAGTAGCGTTTTTGAAGAAAAAATATATTACTGTGCAAATCAAAATTTTGTTACTAGAGAAATTGCTGGTGAATTATTGTTAGTTCCTGTAAAAGAACAGACACAAAGATTAAATGGAATGATTACATTTAGTGAATCTGGTGCATTACTTTGGAAAATGTTGCAGCAGCGCTGTACAAAAAATGATTTATTGGAGTGTTTATCAAAAGAATATGGTATACATCTAGATGATATAAAAGCAGATGTTGATTGCTTTATTGAAAACGCACTTGAAAGAGAACTCGTTATTAAATGTTAATGATTTATATTTATTGTAAAAAGGGAAAGGGGAATATTTGATGAAAACTTACAATAAGCCTGAATTTTTTGTTGAAGAATTTATTGCGAATGTAGCTGTGGCTGCATGTGATAGAGAATGGAGTGGAGAAGTCGATACATCATGGCCATCACAGGCAATTACATGTAACCGTCAAGGATCAACTACTGATTATATATTCGCAAGTGGAACATCTGGTTGTCAATATGAGCCAGATAAGTTAATCTATATTGATACTGGTGGAACTTATAGTGTAAGTCAATTGAAACAATTGGGATTAAACATCAATGGTAATGGTAACAGTGTAACAGTTCCTGCTGGTGGTGGATATGTTTTATGTTGGGGAAATGGAAATCACTATGGTCCAGCCACTCCTGAAATTGTTGATATAATGACTAGTAGTTTCTAAAAAGTTAATATTAAAATTAAACTGTCTGTTTTCTCATGTAGACATGGAAGAGAGACAGGTTTTTTTAGAAAAATGAATGAAGTTTGAAGAATTATTACAAATTAAAAAAATATTTCTATGATTTGAATACAAGGAGGTAGAGTTATGCATTTGTATGATTTAACTTCACCAATAGAATATAACCTTGCTAAAAAAGCGGATGCTAAGTGCATTCCACTTGGAGGCAGTATGGAATTGCTGCCGTTATGTAATATGAACTGTAAAATGTGTTTTATTCGTCAGAATCCTGAAGAGATGAAAAAACAAGGGCGTATGCTCACTTGTGATGAATGGCTAAAAATTGCACAAGAAGCTAAAGAAGCTGGTGTTTTGTTTTTATTACTTGCTGGTGGAGAGCCGTTGTTTTATCCGGACTTCAAGCGATTATATACTGAACTAATGGATATGGGATTTATACTCACTATTAATACTAATGGTACTTTAATTGATGAATCTTGGGCAGATTTTTTTGCAAAACGACCATGCAGACGTTTAAATAATACTCTTTATGGTGATAGTGATAAATCTTATGATCTTTTGTGCCATAATCCAAAGGGGCATACTCAACTGATGAAAGTTTTAAAATTATTAAAGGAGCGTAATATTCCTCATCGTTTAAATTATACAATTACACCGGATAATGTAAATCAGTTGCAATATGCATGTAATCTTGCCAAAGAACAGGGAATAGTTCTAGAAGCAACATCCTATTTATTTCCGCCAATTCGAAGAGAAAACGATTCCTTTAATCGTTTAACTCCAAAACAGGCAGCTAAAGCAAAATATGACTGGATTAAATATCATCATGGAGAAAAACAGCTAGAAATAGAATCAAATGGTGCTTTTGCTTTCATGGAACAGGAGTTTTTTTCTACAGGAAGCAATGGCTTAACTTGTAGAGCAGGAAGAAGTGGTTTTTGGATTGACTGGACCGGTGCTCTTCTTCCATGCGGAATGTTTTTAGAACCTAAGATTAGTTTACTTACACATTCATTTAGTGAAGGCTGGAAGTATATTACTGAAGAAACTGCTAAACTTCGGATGCAAAACATGTAATAAATACCATAGCTGTATTGCCTGTGGAGCAAGCATTTTAGCAGAAACAGGAGACATGACTAAAAAACCTGATTATATCTGTGAAATGACAGAAGAATATATTAAATTACTTAGTCCCCATCGAAAATAACATTTGGATAAATGCTGTTTTATAATGAAATGTTATTTATAGGGATTCATTTTAAGATGAATCTTCTTTTTTTAGAAAGGAAAATTTAAATGGTTTATGAAATACAGGTAGGAAATATTCTATATGTAGTTGAAACGCCATTACCTATTGAATGGCGTAATGAAGAATATGTATTTTTACATAAAACAGAATATATTGATAAAATAGAAGTGAAAATAGAAGAGGTTGATGAACAGCCTCTACATACTGTTAAAAAAAGCTATTCTAATAAAAGTTTTGAAATAGGAACTGATCAAGAAAATCATGAAGTACGTACTTACTTTGCGAGTTTTAAATCAACCTGTCCATTATGTGCCCAAAGTATATATGTTAACAATAAAATTAATATTTTTTATTTAAAAAGCAGTAATATATGGACTAATCCAAATACTAGAATTTGGAACTGGCTACATATGGAGAAAATTCTGCTTAAAAATAACGGATTAATTTTACATTGTAGTTATATGATGTATCATGGAAAAGCAATTTTATTTAGTGCTCCAAGTGGTACAGGAAAAACGACACAAGCAAAGCTTTGGGAAAAAGTATATCATTCAGAAATTATTAATGGAGATAAGTGTTTATTACAAAATGAAAATGGTAATTGGTATGCTTGCGGCTATCCATATCATGGCAGTGCCGACGAATGCAGAAATGAAAAATACCCTATTCTTTCTATTATAGTTGTAAGACAGTCTCCATTTGACAAAATAGAGGAAATACCATTAATTCAGCAGATAAGCTGCATAAATAGTGAAACTACTGTTAACATATGGGATGAAGATGATGTAGGAAAAGCTATTGATTTAATTACAGATTTATGTAAAAAAGTAACAGTTGTCAAGCAGCATTGTACAATGAAAGATGAAGCAGCTAAAACCTTACATCATTATTTATTTAAAGATTAAAAATAGGGATGGAACTTTTTCAGATTTCTTTAGTGATTGGAAATGAAGCTTCAGTAATCAGTAATATCTGATTGATATTACTGTAAATAAAAAAACTAAGCTCTTTATAGCAGTGTCATTAAGTTAAAGTATCAACTAAATTGAGAGTTGGTACTTTTTTGATTATTTTTGAAATTATGCACATTTCATACGCAATGATGTCAGAAACTGAACTGTTCCTTTGCTTATATCTGCCATCATTTCACTTAGTCTTTGTAAAGATACTGTTCTTCGCTGATTAAGATACCCAACAGATGCCTTAAAATGATGACTGTATTGGAAATAAATAAGCTTAGTATAATCTTATTTGTAATAAATTGAATGAAGTAAAGATTATGAACATTCTGTAGGGGAAGGAGGCAAGCGTAATGAAAAAAGATTCTCTTTCAACTCTATTGTCTAAACAGACAGAATTTTCTGATAGTCATGAAAACAGCACATGTTATCAGGCTAGTAATAAATTTGCAATAAGGACTATTGCAGATGAAACTTTGCTCATTCCAGTTGGCTCAGCCACAAAAGATTTAAATGGTTTGGTAATGCTAAATGAAACAGGAACTTATTTATGGGAAATTCTTCAACAACCTAAAACTGAGAATGAATTAGTTCAGGCTATTATAAATGAGATTGAAATAGATTCAGAAACAGCATTATCTGATGTCAAAGAATTTATTAATAAAGGAATTCAAAACAATTTGATTTCTTATAGTGAAAGGAGAGATATTTAAATGAAAAGAAGTTATTCTAAACCTATTATGAATATTGAACATTTTATGGCAAATGTAGCAGTTGCTGCTTGTGATAGATTACAAGTTGGTTCGGATACTGATATTGGTTCTCAGAGTGTTTTTTGTATTTCTGGTAACCAAGAGGAAAAAGTTTTTGACGATTCCCACAGCTGCAACACTACCAATTGCACAGTTGTGTATTTTGATGGTGGTACTTATAATTCTGCAGATGCTGCATTAACAGCGCTTGTCCAAGCAGTAAACTATAATGCTACTGTTAATTGTCCAACACCTAGTGGATTTAATGGGAATTTATCAGCAGGATATTATTTGATTTGGCAGTCAAGTGGTGTTTGGCATGGTGGTCCATTGAGTGAAAGTAATTATGCTATTATGGGATATAGTTTCTAGTTTATAATGAAATTTAAAGCTCTATTTCTGTGTGAAAATGCAGAAATAGAGTTTTTAAAAGGGAGAAAATATGATTAAACAAAGTTTGTTTTTTGGATTATTAAAATTGAATATAATTACTCCTCAAATTGTGAATTGGAGACTAGAAGAGAAATTGTTCTTTGAACCTGTTTTACCAGTAAAAGCTACATATGATGTCATTGTTAATTTTGATAATGAATTACCATTAATTTCTGGAAACTTGGTTTATCAAAGTAAAAGTATTTCTATTTTTTATAAAGATAAAGAAGAACGTTATTATAGAGCAACATATGTACCTAATCAAAATTATATGTGTTATAGCAGTATTTAAGGACAGAATGTGAATGTGATTTATAAAGAAAATTGTAATTTATGGTCAAATGCTAATTTTTATTTGCTTACAATGCTTCATATTGAAAATTTACTTTTAAATGTAAATGCTTTGATTTTACATAGTTGTTATATGGAATATAAAAATCAAGCTATTTTATTTACTGCTCCAAGTGGAACTGGTAAAACAACTCAAGGAAATATTTGGAAGAAAATTTATAACAGTAAAATTATTAATGGTGATAAGTGTATTCTTCAAAAGATGAAAGATAACTTCATGGCTTGTGGATTCTTTTTGCATGGAAGTGCAAAAGAATGTGAAAATTATTCTATTCCAATTAAAGCAATTGTTATTGTACGTCAAAGTCCAATTGATTATATAGAGGAACTGGATATAGCAAAGAAGGTTAGTTTACTTTATACTGAAATTACAGTAAATAATTGGAATAATAGACGAATTTTTCATACATTGAATTTACTAGAAGAATTAGTACAACGAACAACTGTTATAATGTTACATTGTACGATGAAGGATTCAGCGGCTTATACTTTACATCATTATTTATATGGAGATTAGATATGGAATTATTTGAAGGTGTTTCTCCAATTGAAAATTGGATTATTAATAAAGCTGATGCGTTTAAGTTGCCTATTGGTGGAACAATGGAACTGCTTCCTTTGTGTAACATGAAATGTAAGATGTGCTATATTCAACAAACTAAAGATGAAATAAAAAATCAAGGAAGAATGTTATCTTGTGATGAATGGGTAGAAATTGCAAAAAGTGCAAAAGAAGCAGGTGTTTTATTTTTGTTGTTGACTGGTGGTGAACCATTAATGTATCCTGAATTTAAACGCTTGTATACTATTTTAACTGATATGGGATTTATTATTACTTTGAATACAAATGGTACACTTATTAATGAAGAATGGGCTGATTTTTTTGCAGAGCGTCCTTGTCGACGATTAAATATTACAATATATGGTAAAGATAATAAGACATATGCTGATTTATGTCATAGTCCTTTTGGATATACTCAAATTTGTCGTACTATAAAACTATTAAAAGATAGAAATATACCTTTTTAATTTAACTTTACTTGTACTCCATATAATTCAGATCAACTTCCTGAACTATATGATTTTGCACAAAAAATGAATATTCCTATGAGTTATTCAAATTATGTTTTTCCACCTGTACGAAAAAATAAATTAGTTAATGATATTGTTCGTCTTTCACCTGCTCAATGCGCTAAAGCTTTTATAACAGGAGTAAAAACTAAAGGATCAAATTATTCAATGGAAATTCATGCAAAAAAGTATTTAGATCAATTATTTCAACCAACATGCAGTTGTTCAAATGGCTTTCATTGTAGAGCTGGACATAGTGGTTTTTGGATTAATTGGAAAGGTGAATTGTTACCATGTGGAATGTTTAATGAGCCTAAAGTAGATTTATTAAATCATACTTTTATGGAAGCGTGGGAAGAAGTATCTACAATATTTCGAAAAAATGCTTTTTGTAGTGATTGTGAAACTTGTAAAAAGAGAAATCTTTGTGCTGTATGTTTAGCAGCATGTTATACTGAAACAGGTACTACTTTAGGGAAACCAAAATATTTATGTGATACTACTGATGAAATTATACGTTTGTTTTTAAATTATCTTCAGCCTGAGGATCGAAAAAAGTATTTAATATTTTTGCAAGAGTGATAAAAGTTTGATTAGTATAAAAATACTAATCTTTTTTTATCTAGTCAATAAATATGACAAATAATTTATAGCAACTCACTTATAATGTTTTCGTGAGGTGAAAGTATGGAACTGTTATTAGAACAAAGAAAAGTTAGTCATATTAAATTACATAGATTTTTTTATCTAACTTTTATATCGTTATTGATAGCATCATTAACAATAGACGATATTTCAATAGTATTTGCTTTACCATTGTTTTTCTTATGTTTTCAATGTGGTTGGGAAGAAATATTTGGATATTTTTTTGGTTTATTATTGAGTTGTTTTATATTTTCTACATCTTTAGATACTTTGTTTGTAAGTTTAGGATTATTTATTATATTAGAAATATGTGTAAAGGTAAAATATGTACGTTTGGCTTATTTACCATATTTTATATGTTTGATATGTGCAGTTTATTATTATTTTAATGTAGATATATATTCAATGATTCTTTTAACATTATTAACTTATACAAATATAAAAGTTTTATCATTATTACCACCACTTGTTATACATGGAAATCAATTATTAACACATCAAAGAATAAGAGCATTAAATATAGTTATTTTCTTAGCTGTATCAGCATTACTCCCTTA
>CAZWZD010000055.1:0-7684 GCA_964638235.1 uncultured Erysipelotrichales bacterium | reverse complement strand
TAGTTTTGTGTATATTTATTATAAAGATTTAGATAATTATAGTTTTGAATCTATTAAAGGATATACCATCTTTATAAATGATTATGATAGTATCATTTCATTAATAAACGAAATGATAGATAAAGGTTATAATGTAAAAAAAAATTTTAATCAGTTTGAAATGATTGAAACTCAAATCAATAAATTAAATCATACAAAATATATTATTATGATTTTAATATTCATTATAAGCATGATCTTATTTCATCTTGTTTATGATTCCTATTTTAATAAAAGAAATGATGAATTAGCTTTATTAAAAGCTAATGGACTATTCAATTATGAAATTGTCAATATTATTATGTATGAACTTATTCAATTCTTATGTCTAATATTTTCATTGATAACTGTCATACTCATTGTATTATTTATATTATTTGATTTAAAAGATTTATTAATGATTATGTTCATCTTTTTAGTATTACCGATATTTTTATATATATTCTTGTTGAATAAAGTGAATAGATTAGATATAGAATCAGTTATGAGAGATAAATAATGAGATATTTCATAATATATGAAATGATTGTGAATGCTGGTTGATATGAAAAATAAAGAATTGTCAAATCAAATAAATAGAGTATAATAATTCTAACAGGAGTGATGATAAATGATAGTTAATGAAAAAGAAGTTGTTAGATTATTAGAAGATGTGAAACCAGCTCAATTAGTTGCTGCTACAAAATATTTAGATGAAAAAGAAATAGAAAAGCTAGAAAAACTAGGATGTATGATTTATGGTGAAAACAGAGTACAAGCTCTATTAGAAAAGTATGAGTTATATCATGGAAAGGGGAAATGGCATTTTATAGGAACTTTGCAGACTAATAAAGTCAAATATATTATTGATAAAGTAGAACTTATTCATTCTATTAATACTTTAAAAATTATTAAAGAAGTTGAGAAGCAAGCTAATAAAATAAATAGGGAAGTGCATGTTTTATTAGAAGTGAATATTGCTGATGAAGATAGTAAACAAGGATTTGATACTAGACAAATTAGAGAAGCAATGGATTTAACTTTAAATTGTCCACATATTATCGTTGATGGTTTAATGATGATGGCACCAAATATTGATCCTGAAGATACAAGAATATATTTTAAAAAGACTAAAGATTTATTAGTAGAACTACAAAAAGAATATCCTCAATATGATTTAAAAGAGCTTTCTATGGGAATGAGCAATGATTATAAAATTGCTTTAGAAGAAGGAGCTACGATGGTAAGAATTGGAAGGGCACTCTTTAAAGATGATTAAAAAGACAATGCGTGCATTGTCTTTTTAACATACTGACATTCCTCCATCAACTGAAATAACAGCTCCATTGATCCATTTTGATTCATCACTGCATAAGAATGCACAAGCATTTGCAATTTCTTCTGGTTTTCCAAAGCTATTAACTGGCATTGCTTTAATTAATTGAGATAGTGGTGCCTGAGCTTCATGATATTGGAGTCCACCCATTGTAAGTCCGCTCATACAACCACCTGGATGAATAATATTACAACGAATGTTGTTTTTTGCAAAAGCAAAAGCAATACTCTTTGTTAATCCTTCTAATCCTGCTTTTGCAGCTGTATAACTAGGACCATGATTACCTCTTAATGCAGCATATGATCCAATATTTACAATACTTCCTCCACCATTCTCGATTAATAATGGCATAGCTTCACGAATGATTCTAAAAGGTGCTTTTAAATCTATATTCATTACATATCCCATCTTTCATCATCAGTTTCAAGAAGTGGATAACTTAAATCATTGATACCTGCAATATTACAAATACCATCTAAATGTCCATATTTTTCTTTTACAACATGAACCGTTTTCTTGATATCATCTAAACATGTAACATCAACAACGATAGGAGTAACATTATCATGATGAGACCACAATTCAATAACTTTCTCATTCCTATCACAGGCAATGATTTTAGCTCCTTCTTCTTCAAATTTTGCAGTTGCAGCTTTTCCCATCCCTGAAGATGAACCAGTGATGATAAAAACTTTATCTTTTAATCTCATTTATATTTCCTCCTTGTTAATTTTATTTTATTCTTTTAAGATAGTGATATCAATCATCAAAAAAACATCATGTGTTGAGTATTTGGAGGAAGTTATGAACAGTAAAAAGAATAAACATTATCAACAAACAGATCAAAAGATAAAGAAAGCAATATTAGATATCATAGAAAGTGATAAAAATCCTACAGTTGCCCAAATATGCAGGATTGTTAATATTAATCGTACAACATTTTATTTACATTATGAAGATATCGTAGAATTAATGGAAGATCTTCAAAATGAGATATTTCAATCATTTACTGATAGTTATACAAAAGAGAAGCTGGATTTAACATTTATGTCTTATTTATCTTATAAGCTATTTGCACAGCATGTTAAAGAGAATAAGAAGTTTTATAAATATTATTTCAGGGTGAATACTTCTTTTCCTTTAAAAGATGGATATGATTATATTTATGAGAATATTATTATTCCTTATTTTCACGAACTTCATATTGTAGAAGAAGAAATTATTAAACTAAGATTTGTATGTTTTCAAGCTGGTTTTACGATTACTTTAAAGGATTGGGTTGAACATGATTGTCATTTATCTTGTGATGACGTTGCGAAGATATTATGTGAATGTATACGATTATAATATATTGAATCAAATAATTTGACAAATCATGACATTTCCATTAAAATGCTCATAGTGTGAGGTATTAATATGGATTACGAAAATTATTGTAATGAATTATTAGAGTGTTTAATAACGGCTGAAAGAATGGAAAATTACATACAAGGAAATGTATCTCTTTTGGCAAAAGGTGAAGTGGCTGTATTGATGTATTTAATGAATGAAAATGATGGAGTAAGTGCTATTGAACTTAGTCAGTACTTTCATATTAATACATCTAGAGTTGCAGCTATTTTGAATGGCTTATGTAAAAAAGGATATGCTAGAAGAATTCGTAATTGTAATGACAAAAGAAAGATTCAAGTGTTTATTACTGATAAGGGTAAGGAATATGCGATGATTCAAAAGAAAGATGTTTTAGAGCATATTCATAAACTTGTAGATTTACTAGGTGAAAATGATGCTAGAGAGCATTTAAGAATTATGAAAAAGATAGCAAATCTTTATATGAATTTTATATAAGTATATTTGTTGAAATAAATTTAACATTGGGTTAATATTTGTAGAGTATTGTTGTAAATGAGAAAAAGGAGTCGTTTTATGGAGTATTATTTAGGTATAGATGTAGGTTCAACAACTGTAAAGGCTTATCTAACAGATAAGGATGATAAGTGTTTGTATTCTAATTATGTAAGACATAATTCAGATGTAAGACAGACAATATTAGATTTATTATTGGAATTGAATGATAAGTTTAATGATATTGAAATTCATGCAACAATGACAGGATCTGGAGGATTATCAATATCTAAAAAGTTGGGTATTAAGTTTATTCAAGAGGTTATAGCTTGTACAAAAACTGTTGAAACTTATATTCCACAAACAGATGTAGCAATTGAATTAGGTGGAGAAGATGCAAAAATAACATATTTTGAAAGTTCTTTGGAGCAGAGAATGAATGGAACTTGTGCTGGAGGTACAGGTGCATTTATTGATCAAATGGCTACATTATTACAAACCGATGCTAGTGGATTAAATGAACTTGCGAAAAATCATACAACAATTTATCCTATTGCTTCTCGTTGTGGTGTGTTTGCAAAAACTGATATTCAACCATTAATTAATGAGGGAGCAAAAAAGGAAGATATTGCAGCTTCTATTTTTCAAGCTGTAGTAAATCAAACTATTAGTGGACTTGCTTGTGGGAAACCTATTAAGGGTAAAGTTGCTTTTTTGGGGGGACCACTATATTTCTTGGAAGAATTAAGAAATCGTTTTATTGAAACGTTGGATTTAAAAGATGATGAGATTATTTTCCCTGACAATCCTCAATTATTTGTTGCTATGGGAGCGTGTTTATATGCAAAGGAAGAGAAGGAAAGTCAATCTTTGACTGCTTTAATTACAACATTAAAAAATACTAAAGATGGTGAAAGTGAATTAACAAATGTTTTAACACCTTTGTTTAAAAACGAAGAGGAATTAGAAGAGTTTAGAAATAGACATAATAAGGCTAAAACAAAGAAGAAAGATTTAAAATTACATAAAGGACCTATTTATTTGGGTATCGATGTAGGTTCAACAACTTCTAAGATTGTTTTAACTGATAAAGAAGGTGCTATTTTATATTCTTTCTATAATTCTAATGAAGGAAATCCGTTGTTATTAATTATTAAAATCTTGAAAGATGTTTATAGATTATTGCCAGCAGATGCTTATATTCAAAAAGCTGGGGTTACTGGTTATGGAGAAGCTTTGATTAAGGCTGCTTTAAAGGTTGATTATGGTGAAGTAGAAACAATTGCTCATTATAGAGCTGCTAAAACTTTTGTTCCAGAGGTTAATTTTATTTTAGATATAGGTGGACAGGATATGAAGGCTATATCTATTGATGAAGGAATTATTCAAGATATTACTTTGAATGAAGCTTGTTCTAGTGGATGTGGTTCTTTCTTGGAAACTTTTGCTCATTCTTTGGGTTATGAAATTAGAGATTTTGCTCAAAGTGCATTAATGGCTAAAAATCCCATTGATTTAGGTAGCAGATGTACTGTATTTATGAATTCTAAAGTAAAACAGGCACAAAAAGAGGGAGCAAGTCTGGAAGATATTTCTGCTGGTTTATCATATAGTGTAATAAAGAATGCTTTATATAAGGTTATCAAATTAAGAAGTAAAGAAAGTATTGGTAAGAATGTTGTTGTTCAAGGTGGAACTTTCTATAATGAGGCTGTTTTAAGAGCGTTTGAAAAAGAAGCAGATATAGAGGTTGTTCGTCCTGATATTGCAGGATTGATGGGTGCTTATGGAATGGCTGTGCTTGCTAGAGAAAGAGATGATGGCGCTCCTACAACATTGCTTAATTTAGAAGAACTAGAAGTTTTAACTTATGAAAGTACAATGAGAAATTGTGAGAAATGTACTAATCATTGTATGTTAACTGTTACATCATTTAATGATGGAAGAGAATACATTAGTGGTAATAGATGTGAAAGAGGAGCTAATCTTCCATTAAAGTCTAAATCTTTACCTAATTTGTTTGATTATAAATATAAAAGAGTTTTTAAATATAGATCACTACCGATTGAGGATGCTGTTAGGGGAACTATTGGGATTCCTAGAGTATTGAATATGTATGAGAATTATCCTTTTTGGCATACATTATTAACTGAATTAAAATTTAGAGTTGTTATTTCTGCAAGATCATCAAAACAGATTTATGAAAAGGGAATTGAATCTATTCCTAGTGAATCTGCTTGTTATCCTGCAAAGATTAGTCATGGTCATATTGAAAATCTTATAGCTAGAGGTGTAAAGACAATTTTCTATCCTTCTGTTGTTTATGAGATAAAGGAATTTGAAGATCAGGGTAATCATTATAATTGTCCTGTTGTTGGAAGTTATCCAGAAGTTATAAAAAATAATGTTGATACATTGGAAACAGAGCATATTAAGTTTATGAATCCATTTGTTTCATTAAATAATCCTGATACGTTATTTAAAGTATTGAAAGATACGTTTAAGGAATATAATGTAGAAGATGATGAATTAAAAAAGGCTATTAATAAAGCTTATGATGAATTGAGTAATTGTCAAAGAGATATTCATGTTCAAGGTGAGATCGCTTTGAAATATATGGAAGAACATCATATGAAAGGGATTGTTTTAGCTGGTAGACCTTATCACGTTGATCCTGAAATTAATCATGGTATTGCTGATTTGATTACTAGTGAAGGTTTTGTGGTACTTAGTGAAGATAGTGTAGCTCATTTGAATGAAGAAAAAGTTGATTTGAGAGTTGTTGATCAATGGACTTATCATTCACGTTTATATCGTGCTGCCACTTATGTATCTACAAGAAATGATTTAGAATTGATACAGTTAACATCTTTTGGCTGTGGGTTAGATGCTGTTACTAGTGATCAGGTTGCTGAAATATTAAAAGCAAGGCATAAAATATATACTTTGATTAAAATTGATGAAGGAAGTAATTTAGGAGCAATTCGTATACGTATTAGATCTTTAAAAGCAACTGTTGAAAAACGTGAAGATCAAATTGATTTGAGTTTAAAATATAAACCAACAAAAGTTCCATTTACTAAACAGATGAAAAAAGATAGATGGACTATTCTATGTCCACAAATGTCACCTATTCATTTCCAGTTTATTGAAACAGCAATGAATGCATCAGGATATAATTTTGTTATCCTACCTTCTGTTGATAAAAATGCAGTAGAACAAGGATTGAAATATGTTAATAATGATGCTTGTTATCCAAGTATATTAGTTACAGGTCAAATGATGAATGCATTGAATAGTGGTAAGTATGATTTAAATAAAACTGCATTGATTATTTCTCAAACTGGTGGAGGATGTCGAGCAACTAACTATATCGCATTTATTAGAAAGGCATTAAAAGATGCTGGAATGGAACAAGTGCCAGTTATATCTGCCAATTTATCTGGTTTAGAAAGTAATCCTGGATTTAAAATTACTCTTCCTCTTGCAAAAAGAACGATTATAGGAGCAATGTATGGAGATTTATTTATGCGAGTTTTATATCGTGTAAGACCATATGAAAAGGTAAAAGGTTCTGCAAATAGATTGTATGAACGATGGGTTGAAAAATGTCAAAAGAATGTCAAAAATGGAAGCTTGAAAGAATTTAAGAAAAATGTTTATGCTATTGTTGATGATTTTGATAAATTGCCATTATTAGATATTAAGAAACCTAAAGTTGGTTTAGTAGGAGAGATATTAGTTAAATTCCATCCAACTGCAAATAATGAAATTGTAAAAATCATAGAAAATGAAGGTGGAGAAGCAGTTATGCCAGATTTAATTGACTTTTTCCAATATTGTTTCTATGATGCTGATTTCAAAAATACTCATTATGATGGTTCAAAATCAACTGCTGCACTTTGCAATTTTGCAATTAAGTTTGTTGATTTATTAAGAAAAGATATGATAAAAGCGTTAGACAAATCAGAACGTTTTAATCCGCCATCTTCAATAAAACATTTAGCTGATAAAGCAAAAGATATCGTGTCTATTGGAAATCAAACAGGTGAAGGTTGGTTTTTAACTGGTGAAATGATTGAGTTGATTGAAAGTGGAGCACCTAATATTGTTTGTATGCAGCCATTTGCTTGTTTGCCTAATCATGTTACTGGTAAGGGAGCAATTAAAGCGTTAAGAAAGAAATATCCAGAAAGCAACATAGTTGCTGTAGATTATGATCCAGGTGCTAGTGAAGTTAATCAATTGAACAGAATTAAACTGATGCTTTCAACAGCATTTAAGAATTTAAATCAAGAGTAAGCTGAGCTTACTCTTTTTTGGACTGAATGTCTAATGACGAATGAAGAAATATATTCTATAATATTTATAGATATATTTCTTTTTTTTCATAAATATACTTCCTATTTTCATAAATTTTCATTTTTTTTAAGAAAAAAAAGAAATTTCGCAAAAAAAAGTGAATATATAAATAGGAGGATTTGT